>NZ_JBRCHD010000059.1:0-49128 GCF_053489755.1 Rhodoflexus sp. | reverse complement strand
AAGAAGGCTTTTTGCTAAAGCCTGTCCGATTATGTAGATTTGCTTATAACAACTGACAGATCTTGGAAAACAATCTTCGTGAGCTATTTTTCAAACTGCGCCGCTACGAACTCAAGATACGCAAGGCGGTCAACACACAGATGCAGGGCGACTTCCACTCGGTCTTTAAAGGTTCGGGGTTGGAGTTCGACGATGTACGCGCCTACCAATACGGCGATGATGTCCGTACAATCGACTGGAACGTAAGTGCCAAAGGGCACGGCATCTATGTGAAAACTTTCAAAGAAGAAAAGGAACAGAACGTGTTCCTGATATTAGATGTCAGCGGTTCGCAATACATTGGCAAGCCTCAGCAACAAAAAATTGACTACGGACGCGAAATTTGTGGCATTTTGACAATTTCAGCACTCAAAGAAAACAGCTCGGTAGGCTTACTTTGCTTCAGCAATCAGCGCGAAAAATATATCAAACCCAAAAAAGGCACGAAACACGTCTATGAACTGCTTAGTTCGATGTTTCGGCTGGAGCCTGCCTCTTTCAAAACAAGTTTGGATAAGGCCATGGCGATGGCGATGAATATTATCCGCCGCAAGAGTATCGTAGTGCTGGTCAGCGACTTTGTGGACGAGGGCTACGAGCGCAACCTGAAAGCTATGGCAAAAAAGCACGACCTGATCGTCATTCACTTGGCAGACCACAGAGAGAGTACACTGCCACCCATGGGGATTGTACCGCTGTTGGACAAAGAAACGCGCCGCACAATATGGGTCAATACTTCGTCGGATGAGTTCCGCGAGCGCGTGGCAGGACAATTCAGCCAGAAACGCGAAGTCCTTGAAAAGTTATGCCACCAACTTAATGCTAACTACTTGTTTATAGATACTTCGGAAGACTACGTACCGCGCTTGGTGAAACTGTTTAAAATTAGGAATAATACCACAAGGAAACCTTGATTCCCAGTTATTGATTTGCTGTGTATTCAGTCAAAATAAAACGCCTCCTCATGCTCGTTGATTACTTGAGGCTGTCCAAAAAGGCTGAATGTAGTACAGACTCCAGTCTGTAGCTATTTGATTATCAAGTGACTAACAAATCACAGACTCAAGCCCGTGTTACTTTTTGGACGGCCTCGATTGACCCATCATGCAATTCATAATGGTATAAACATAAGATTTTTTGTCAAATTTGCAGGGATAGGATGTGCGCTGCTCCTGCCTTGTCTTATTGTTTCATCTCCCATTTCATCACGTAATCACAAGTAACACTATTGCCCATTACAAACCGGTCGTTGCCGCAAACCACAAAGCCGTTTTTTTCATAAAAACGAATGGCGCGGGCGTTTTCGGTCCAAGTAGCCAGCCACATACCCTTTGCACCTTTTTGGCTGATAAAATCCTTAAGTTCGTTCATCAGCAGGTTTGCTGTGCCTTTGCCAATGAAGTCAGGCATTAGGTAGAACCGATGGAGCTTCCACCAATTACCCTCAGGCAGCGAGTCGTGTGTTTTGCCTGCAATGAGCTTTGCATAACCCATTACTTCGTGCTGCAAACTTTCCATAATGAAAAAATAATTATCAGGATCGGCAAGTTCTGCTGCTATCTGCGTTTCGTTGAAGGCTTTTTCGAGGTAGTCGGCCATATCTGCTGCATCGCTCGTATCAATAAAAGCACTGTAAAACGAGGTGCGCCCTACGTGTGCTAACAAGGCTGCGTCTTCCGCATCGGCAATGCGAATATGAATCAGGGCAATGGTTTGCATCAGCGATTACTGTATTTTTGGCTCAAATTACAAATTGCATTGGGACTTCTGAAAAAACTTGGTTCTGAAACCGCTATCTACGGACTGAGCAGCATCATTGGGCGTGCTGTCAATAGTGTGCTGATGGTTCCTTTCCACACTGCCGTTTTTACAGATCCCGGCGAATACGGTATTAATTCAGTTTTTTACGCCTATGCTGCTTTTTTCAATATTGTTTACACTTTTGGGATGGAAACCGCATTTTTTCGCTTTGCTACCCGCGAGCGGCAGCATTTGCAAAGCTATTTTAATCAGTCAATTACAGTTATTATCGTTGTGGCGCTATTGGGTTCGGGGCTGCTTTGGCTTTTTGCTGATGAGTTGGCAGCGCTGATCCGTTACCCCGGACTGGGGCTGTATGTGCGCTGTTTTGCCCTGCTTTTTGCCATTGATGCGATAGTTGCTATTCCCTTTGCCCGCTTGCGGCTGGAAGGTCGTCCGGTGTTGTTTGCTTCGCTCAAACTGGGCAGTATTTCCCTTTACGTAGGGCTGAATTTCTTCTTTCTTTATGTTTGCCGGAAAGCTGTCGCGGGGGAAAGTTTCCTATTCATGCAGGATTTTGCGCAGCAGATTTTTAAGCCTGAGTGGGCTGTTGGCTATATTTTCCTCGCCAACCTGATTGCTAATGCTGCACAGTTGCCTGCTTTTGCTTTTGTATTCAAAGGTTTTCGCTTGCAGTGGCATTGGCAGACGCTGCAGCCGATGTTGCGCTATGCCTATCCGCTGCTGTTCATGGGGCTGGCAGGTATTGTAAACGAAGTGATTGACCGCCAGATGCTTAAATGGCTTCTGCCCGAAGGCTTTTATGCAGGTATCAGTACCGACGGGGCTATTGGTATCTACAGCGCCTGTTTCAAATTCGGCGTATTCATCACGCTGGCCGTGCAGGCTTTTCGCTACGCTGCCGAGCCGTTTTTTTTTGCGCAGGCTGCCAATAAAAACTCGCCCGAACTGTTTGCCCGCATTATGCACTATTTTATTATCGTTTGCTTGCTGATGTATGTGGTTATTGGTGCAAATATTAACTGGGTACAGTACCTGCTGCTGGGCAGCGATGCGTACCGCGAGGGACTTGCCGTAGTGCCTGTATTGCTGCTCGCCAACTGTCTGCTGGGCATTTACTATAACTTGACCGTTTGGTTCAAAATTACCGATCGCACGCACTACGGAACATGGTTTGCGGCTCTGGGTGCAGCGCTTACGGTTGGCGGCAATTATCTGCTGATTCCGGTTCTGGGTTACATGGGTGCTGCCTTGATGCACTTGATTTGCTATGCTGCAATGAGTGCAGTATGTCTTTACTACGGGCAAAAGTTCTACCCGATTCCCTACCGTTGGCAGCCTGCTATTGCCTATGCAATTGGGGGGATAGTAGTTGTGTATGCAGCACAACTAATTGATTTTCAAAATTTTATTTGGAATCAGGTGGCAAATCTGGCAATGTCGGTCGCTTTTGCAGTAGCTGTTTTCATGCGAGAGATTCGTCCTTTACTACGCTGTCTTTAAGGGCTTCCTCAAAAAAATTACGATTTTTTCATGCAGGGTATTGTACAAATAAATATTGGATTCTAATTTTGTGGTATCAAAAAGGCGTTCGGAGTGGTAGTTCAGTCGGTTAGAATGCCTGCCTGTCACGCAGGAGGTCGCGGGTTCGAGCCCCGTCCATTCCGCAAAAACACTTACAAGCATTTGTAAGTGTTTTTTTATTTATGGCAATTTGCCTGTCAATCATCTGTACCTAATCTGTCAGTTTTTTGGTATAAATTTGCCATACCTGACACCATTTAACAACTATGCACAAAACTGTTTGTTTCATACTCTTTTTGGGATTAGTGGCTATTTTAGGCGCCTGTAGAAATAGGGATAGCGTTAGTGTAGAGGTATTGCGCGAGAGAGAAGATCGCATTATCAACGACTGGCTGGCCGAAAACAACATCACGAATTTTCAGCGCACCCCCTCCGGCTTGGTTTACATTCCAACCACAGAAGGCGTTGGCGCAAAGATGCGTGTCAATGATTCGGTTACTGTACACTACACAGGCAATCTACTCTACGGCAGGATATTTGATAGCAGTCGCTTTTCCAATCGGCCGTTTGGGGTGCGCATTGGTCGCACGCAGGTCATTGCAGGGTGGACAGAAGGTTTGCAACTGATGCGCCTTGGCGAGCGAGGTATTCTGATTATTCCTTCGTCGCTGGGCTATGGCAGCCAAAGCCAAACCGATCCGCGTACAGGACAGGTTACCATCCCGCCTAATGCAATTCTGCAATTTGATATTGAGATACTCAATGTCGTTCGTCAGCAATGATACAGGAGATTTGTTTTGCTACACGCAACCAGTACAAGCGTGAAGAAATTGCCGCTCAATTAGGCGGCAATTTCCGCTTACTAACCTTAGACGAAATAGGCTGCACAGAAGAAATTCCCGAACCTGATGCAACAATCGAAGGGAATGCAGCATACAAAGCCCGTTACGTATGGGAAAAGTATCGGATACCGTGCTTTGCAGATGACAGCGGGTTAGAGGTAGCTGCCTTAGGCGGCGCACCGGGCGTACATTCTGCCTATTATGCAGGCCCTTCGCGCGATTTTAAAGCCAATTATGAGCGCGTATTGCAAGAACTTCGCAATGTCAGCGATCGCAGGGCGCAATTTAAAACAGTTATTGCATTAGCACAAGCCGATGGCACTGTGCGGCTTTTTACGGGAGTTATTACAGGAGCAATCACACAATCGCCGCGCGGCGGCAATGGTTTCGGCTACGATCCTATTTTCCAACCCGATGGCTATGCCGTTACATTTGGTGAGATGGAGGCAGCGCTGAAAACACAAATCAGTCACCGCGCACGCGCTATGCAACAGTTGTTAGACTTTCTCAAACAATAAAGCGCTTATACACCTTCTGCCACAACGGTTTTAACCTCGCCCGGCATCATGCGCGTCAGCAGATTTTCGATACCCGCTTTGAGTGTAATGGTAGAAGAAGGACAACCGCTGCATGAACCTTGCAGTAGCACTTTCACCACCCCTGTTTCAGGCTCGAAAGAGTGGAACATGATATGTCCGCCGTCCATTTCAACTGCAGGGCGGATATACTCGTCCAAAATGCCTTTGATTTTTTTCACCGCTTCCGAGTCGTCGGGGTTGAGCGCAGGGTTTTGCGCTGCGCTTTCGCCTCCTTCAAAAACAGGGCTGCCTTCTTCTAAGTAGTTTTTCAAGAAGTGGCGTATAACGGGCACTTGCTCCGCCCAGTCTGAAGCCTCGTCTTTGGTGATGGTTACAAAGTTACTGGCAATGAATACGCGCTGCACAAATGGAAACTTGAACAGCTCCTGCGCCAGAGGCGAATCGGTAGCCGAAGCCGCATCGGGATAATCTTTAACAGTCTCTTCGTTGACAGCCAGCATCGTGTTGGCAACGAACTTCATAGCGTTAGGATTCGGAACGGCTTCTGTGTAGATGTTGATGAACTTCTTATACAGATTTTCAACGTTATAGGCAGGTTTCATAAATACAATGGGATTTAGACTAAATACAAACACAAAAGTAGGTCATTTTGTGCGATTTGGCCGTGAAATTATTTTAGTTTACGAATTGTAAAACAGGTGCGGAATGCTAGAAAGATTATTGAACCGCTTGCCTTGGGTGTATGGTGCGTTTGTGCTTGTATGGATGATCCTGCCGCTTTTCTACATTGCGCGATACAACCATGCCGGCGCTGACGATTTTGAGGTGAGTGGTCTATTGGTGCGCACACAGAGTATATGGCAAACTGCAATGGCGCTGATGGAGCGCTCTGCGGCATATACAGGCGTTTTCGCACAGGCTATTTTTCAACCCGCAGATGTGCAGGGGATTGGGTTCCGCGTAGTGCCCGTCGCAATTATATTAACCTATCTGGCTACCTTTTTTGTAGGGATAAGGTCGCTTTTGTCCCGTAACTCTTTACAGACCTACGGGTTGTTGGCGCTCGGCTTTTTCGCTGTCTTTTTCAGGCTAATGGAAAGCCCCGCGCAAACGTTTTTTTGGAGCATGTCCGCTATTGCCTATGCTTCTTCATACACATTGGCGATTGTATTCTTGGTATTACTTGGACGTTATCTGAGCAGCGAGCAGGCAAGAATAACTCAGTTCGGATTACTTTTTCTTGCGATGGTTGCGGCCTTGGGTACGCATCCTGTTGTGTCGCTTCTGATTGTGGGGCTGTGCGTAGGTGCATTGTGCTATGCAGGCTGGCAGGGGCAACGCCAGCTATACCTGCCTTTAGGCTTGCTGCTTGTGGTGGCTGTGGTGCTATTAGGATTGATACTGGCAGCACCCGGTTCGTTGCGTCGCATATCCGAAAGCGGGCATCAGGGCTGGCTGGATCGTCCTGTGCTGTCGCCTTTATATTTTGCATTCAATATGTACAGGGACTACGTTGCCAAGTGGTTGTCGGACAGTCTTTTTATGCTTAGTTCGCTTGCCCTGGTAGCGTGGCTGATAGAGAAGCGCATCACTCCCCGCCTGCCGATGCCTTTGTGGTTGCCCTTTGTACTGACTTTTGGCTTTGGGTATATGTGGTTTGCAGTGCCCAAGTTGCTGGTGAATTACATTGCCCTGCGACAAATTGATACGGGGATAGCATTCTTTCTAACAGGCTGGTTGGTTTCATTAGTCTATGTGGCGGCTTTTATTCGGCGGCAATGGGTTGTTGGAGAAACCGGCACATGGTTGCGGCCTGTCGTTTTTGCGGCGATGATCGCAACCTTGCTTTTGCCGCAGTACGTGTCCAATATGCGATTTCTTTGGGTTGATATCAGATCCGGCACTGCTGCCCGATACGATGCAGAGGTAAAAAGTCGTTATCACGTCATCGGTCTATCCCGGGCGGAAAAAAAGGTACTTGTGTTGGATAGCCTGCAAGCTATGCCCACGATGATCTACAAAGGAGATTTGGAAGTTAACAGCAATTACTGGCTCAACCGTTCATTTGCGAGCTACTTTGGAATAGCTGCTGTAACTGTTAATCGAGCACCTGACAAATCTGATCCATAAGTAGCGATTTGCAAAATAATCAGTAATATGTATCTATTATTGCACAATTGTTAAATATTAAAATTTAATATATTGATAATCAGCAATTTAAAAAATTAACTGCTCAAAAATTGCAACTTTTTTAAAATAACAGATTATTTTTGCAATGAATTAAATGTTTAACCTAATTCATTACAAAAATGAAAAAGTTGATTCAAGCAGTACTGGTAGTTGCAGCCGGAATGGTTGCTGCTCCGCTTTGGGCCGCCGACGGACCCAGATTCAACGTTGCAGCAGTTAAAAATGCTGAAAAAGTGGTTTTTGCTTGCGACAATTCGGCAGGTGAGAAATTAGTCCTGAAAATCAGAGACAAAGAAGGAAATGTAGTACATCAGGAAACCATTGTACAATCGGCTGCTCGCTTGTACGACGTGAGCATGTTGGGCAAAGGTTCTTACCGCTTCGAACTGGTTGGCAAGAATGGTGTAACCAGCAGAATGGTAGAGGTAAGTGGCAAAGAAGCCAATAACTTAGTGATGAACGTTACCGAAGGAGCACAAAAAGGAATGTTCCATTTGGCATATTTCCAGAATTTTGCCCAAGAGAAGGTGTACATCCGGATCTTCAATGAAAAAGGCGACGAAATATACAGCGGTAGCTCAACTGCCGAAGATTTCTCCCGCTTTTTTAACCTCTCCAAACAACCTTCAGGTAACTACACCTTCACTATTACCTGTGGCGAGCAAGTTCTTTCTCAAACCATCCGCATCGCTCGCTAATTTCCATCACTAATTACTTTTTCAAGCCAAAGGGGATTTGTTCATTGTAACAAATGTGGAAATGAAGACCCTCTTTGGCTAATTTTATTGTTATTCGTTGATTTTGCGGATGATGTGCTCGCGGGGAATGTCGCGCACGGTATGATTCTCGCAGAGTAACACGCGGGCAGGAAAACGTCTCAGGAAACTGTGATTGTGCGTTGCCATGAGTACGGCTGTTCCGCGCTGGTGGATGCGCACAAACAAATCCAAAATATCAGAAGCTACTGCCGGGTCTAAGTTGCCCGTAGGTTCGTCGGCAAGGAGGATGTACGGCTCGTTGATGAGCGCACGAGCGATTGCAATGCGCTGTTGCTCTCCTCCCGAGAGTTGATGCGGCATTTTTGCTGCCGTATTGAGTAACCCTACCTGCATCAACACCTCGCTGAGCCGTGTTTTCATTTGTACGCGGTCTGTCCATCCGGTGGCTTTCATCACAAACAGGAGGTTATCTGCTACGCTGCGGTCGTTGAACAGTTGAAAATCCTGAAAAACAATCCCTAATTTACGCCTCAGAAAGGGCATTTCTTTGCGACTGATTTGCCCCAAACGATACCCTGCTACCTCGCCCGTACCGCCTGCCAGCGGCAGATCTGCGTACAATACCCGCAGCAGCGAGGTTTTGCCGCTGCCGGTTTTTCCCAGCAGATAAACAAACTCCCCTTTGTCAATTGCAAAACCTGCACCTTTGATGACGGGCTGTTGTTGGTTGTGCATAATAACAACATCATGCAGGCGAATGATTGTATCTTTCGACATAGCAAAGTTGGGTAGGTCAAATAAAAGCTAACTTCAGGTGTACTACTTACAGGTTGCTTACATTTGCAAAGTAAGAAAAAATTAAATTATGGCTTGGAGCCGTTTCGATAGTTTCTTTTTTCAATACAGCGAATCCGTCAATCGCTTGCTGCGGTGGCTTTCTTACCTGACCTCTGTGCTGACTGTGCTGCTGCTGATCTATCGCTACGGATTCATACATGCGCCGCAGGCATATGAGCAAATAAAGTACATGTACAAAATGCTGCTGCTGCTGTTCCTGCTCGTTTTTCTTATGCGCTGGTTTTTCAGTATCAATCGTTTGACCTTTTTGCAGCAATCGCCGCTGGAATCGGTTTTGTATGGGCTACTGGTGGCGCATATCGTTCTGGAGCAATTGATAGGCATACCACCGGTTTTGTACTATCTGCTTCTGTTTTCCATTAATCCTGCACCGCTGATATACGAGCACTTGACGGGGGTCTTTATGCTCCTGCTAACGATACTGGATCTGGCGCGGCTTTCAACGCTGCTGGCAGAGATCAAGGTAAAGCCGGGGGTTATTTTCATTGCCAGTTTTGCGCTACTCATTCTAATAGGCACGGGGCTGCTGATGCTTCCCTCAATGACGGTTGAGGGAGAAATTACTTTTCTGGATGCCTTGTTTACCGCGGCCAGCGCCAGCTGTGTAACGGGTCTGATTGTGGTAGATACCGGCACTTTTTTTACAACTAAAGGACAGGTCGTAATCATGCTCTTATTCCAGTTGGGTGGTTTGGGAGTGGTGTCTTTCGCCACGTTTTTCGCCACTTTTATGAGTGGTGGGGTAGGCATTAAGCAACAGTCTATGCTACAAAACCACCTCAGCGCCGAGTCGCTCACAGAGGCAAAGGCTGCCTTGCGCAAAATTGTTACGATCACTTTTATCATTGAGCTACTAGGTGCGATTGCGATTTACAATGCATGGGGCGACGATCGCTGGGAAGGCGGCGCAAGTCCCTTTGCCAATACAGGGGAGCGCATTTTTTACTCGGTATTTCATTCTATCTCCGCATTCTGTAATGCAGGTTTTAGCCTTTTTACCGATGGCTATTACAACCACGATTTTTTCATTCATGAAATGTTCGGTCTTCATTTCGTTACCGTCATTATTGTTGTATTTGGTGGGCTGGGCTTTAATGTGATCGAAGATATTTTTTCACCTGCTAATATCCGCGAGCGGATTGCCAGACCTTGGAAAAAGCTCCAACTCAGCACCAAGATTCCACTGGCAGGAACGCTTATTCTACTGACAGGTGGTACGCTGGCCTTTATGATTTTGGAGTATGATCAGCTGCGGGTGCTTAACATCGGGCAAGCCTTTGTTACGGCGCTTTTTCAGTCAGCAGTAACGCGCACAGCCGGCTTCAATACGATGGACTTTAGCACTTTGCAAAATCCAACGATTATTTTGTGCATCTTCCTGATGTTTATCGGGACGGCTCCCGGCAGTACGGGAGGCGGGATCAAGATCAATACCTTTGCACTTGTCTTGCTTTCTGCCATTCGCAACATTCGCGGCGAGAAAAAAATCATTATCGAGCAGCGCTATATTCCCAACGAGTTGGTCAGCCGCGCCTTTACGCTGTTGCTTTTTGCATTTACCTACAACAGTTTTGCCGTGTTGCTGCTCACAATCACCGAAGCGGGGCAGCCTATCCACGTATTGGTTTTTGAGCAGATTTCTGCCTTTGCTACCGTAGGGCTAAGCATGAACTTGACCTCTTCGCTCAGTGTAGGTGGCAAAATTGTTATTATCCTCTCCATGTTCATCGGGCGAATTGGCCCGCTTACGCTGGCTATTGCCCTTAGTGGTACACCGAAAAGTAACCTGCTCAAGTACCCGCGCACCTACCTAATGATTGGTTGATTTTAACCTTATACCAGTATGAATTGCATGATGGGTAAATCGAGGCTGTCCAAAAAGTAACATGGACTTTAGTCTGTAATTTGCTAATCGCTTGATTATCAAATAGCTACAGACTGAAGTCTGTGCTACATTCATCCTTTTTGGACAGTCTCAGGAAAAAGGGGCAGGGTTGATTTCAATGCTACCAATATGCAATCCCTACGGAATAAAAATCTACGTGGTAGCTGATTCATTTCAGTACTAATTTAACAAGATCTCTACCTTTGTTTTTGCATTATTAAAACCGACTTTGTATTTTTGTTAGTTAAGAATCAAAGTAATCGTTTGCTGTTGAGTTGACTACCTCGTCTGAGATACCTGTAACACAATATCCTCCTGACAGCCCTGAAGCTGCCTTACAACGGCTGGAAGATAAAATAATCCGTCTGTTGAGTGCCTACAGGGAAGCAGAGCGGCAGCGTTTGCAGTTAGCAGAAGAAGTTAGCAACCTTCGCGCAACGATTAGCAATATGCAGGAAACTTCCTACAAAGCTGCTCAAAAGGCAGATATACTAGTAGGTAAATTAGCTGCATCACTGACAACCAATGATCTGACAGTGGAAGAATTAAAAGAGTGGCTGGATCAATACATAAAAAAAATAGATCACGCGTTATTTTTTTTATCCGATCAACTACCCAAAAATGAGTAAACAGTATTTGAATAAATAATTGAGTGTAGGTATGCAGATCCAAAGTGTAAAAGTAATGATTGCCAATCGGGAATACAGCCTCAAGGTTGCACCTGAGGACGCGCCATTACTTGAGGAAGCTGCTGCACTGCTCAGACAACGTATTCAGGATAAACAGGAACGGATGCGCCTCTACGATAAGCAGGATCTACTGGCAATGGTAGCCTTTGATAAAGTAGTGGAGGAGTTGACACTCCGAGAAAGTACAGCAGCCGTTATGCAGAAAATTATAGATTTGGAACGCCTGATCCCTGATACATTATAGTTACTGTTCTCCCGTTCTGATTTCTTCTAACCGTCCGTTCATTGCGTTGCCGGCAGCACCCTGCATGATGGTATCATTTTTATATATACAGTTTGACAATGACGGACGTAATTATTGCTATCGTATCCCTGCTAGTAGGTATTGGCATCGGGTACTTCCTGTTGATGCGGGTTTTCAAACAAAAAGAGTATGAGGCTGCCGAAAAAGCATCGCTGATCATCAGAGAAGCTGAGTTGAAAGCAGAAAGTGTTTGGAAAAACAAGGAGATCGAATACAAAGAGCGTTTCCTTAAGCAGAAAGCTGAGTTTGAAAACGACATGAACCGCCGCAAAGAGCAAATCATCACTAACGAAGGAAAGATCAAGCAGTACGAGAACAGGCTCAAGCAGATAGAAGCCAATCTGAAAAAGAAAGAGCAAAGCCTCACTAAGGCACAAGAGCAACTCAAAGAGAAGTTAGAGGAAAACGAGAAGTTGCGCGAAAGCATTGCCAAGCAAATGGATATTGCTGCTAAAAAGATCGAAGAAGCCGAGCAACTGCGGCTCTCACAGGTGTCGCAATTAGAGACCATTGCCAATCTGAAAGCAGACGAGGCCCGCGAGCAGCTCATCAATGCGCTCAAGAGCGAAGCACAAACCAAAGCCGCCGCCGAGATTAAAAATATCATGGAAGAGGCGCGCCTCACAGCAACAAAGGAGGCTAAGAAGATTATTATCAATACCATTCAGCGCACAGCTACCGAACACGCCATCGAAAATTGTGTTTCGGTATTCCACTTAGACAGCGACGATCTCAAAGGCAAAATCATCGGTAGGGAAGGACGCAATATTCGTGCACTCGAAGCTGCAACAGGTGTCGAAATTATCGTTGATGATACGCCTGAGGCAATTATTCTCTCAGGATTCGATCCTGTGCGTCGGGAAGTTGCCCGACTGGCGCTGCATCGCCTCGTAGCCGATGGGCGCATACACCCTGCCCGCATTGAGGAAGTGGTTGCCAAAACCCAAAAGGCCATCGAAGATGAAATTGTTGAGATTGGTGAGCGCACGGTAATCGAGTTAGGCATTCATGGACTGCATCCTGAACTGATTAAAATGGTCGGACGGATGCGTTTCCGCTCGTCTTACGGACAAAATTTGCTGCAACACTCCAAAGAAGTAGCTAAAATGTGTAGCATTATGGCTGCCGAAATGGGATTGAACCCGAAGTTGGCTAAACGCGCAGGTTTGCTGCACGATATTGGCAAGGTATGGCACGAAGAGCACGAACTGCCGCATGCACTGCTGGGAATGGAACTGGCGCAGAGATACAAGGAACATCCGGAAGTTTGCAACGCGATCGGTGCGCACCACGACGAGATTGAGATGACATCTATCATCGCACCGATCGTACAGGCTTGCGATGCTATTTCCGGCTCGCGTCCGGGCGCTCGCCGCGAAATGATGGAAAGCTACGTACAGCGCCTCAAAGATCTGGAAGCACTTGCCCTTTCGTTTAAGGGTGTAAACAAATGCTATGCAATCCAAGCAGGCAGGGAATTGCGCGTAATTGTAGATGCGGATAACGTATCAGACAAGAAAGCAAGTCAAATGTCCTTCGATATTTCGCAAAAGATCGAAAAGGACATGCAGTATCCCGGTCAGATCAAAGTTACGGTCATCCGCGAAACCCGCTCGGTGAGCTTCGCAAAATAAAAGTCTAATGTCATTGATTCGCATCGGACTGATCTCTGATACGCACGGTTATTTAGATCCGCGCGTATCAGATTTTTTTATGGGCTGCGACGAAATCTGGCATGCCGGCGACATCGGCAGCCTCGAAGTCGCAGCGCAACTGGCTGCTATCAAGCCGCTGCGGGCTGTGTACGGCAACATTGACAACCGCGAAATTTGCCAAACCTACCCCGAACACCAGTTGTTTGAATGCGGCAACCTGAAAATCTGGATGACGCATATCGGCGGCTACCCGCCGCGATACACGGCAGCGATCAAGAAACAACTAGACAGCATTCGCCCTGATATTTTCATTTGCGGGCATTCGCATATTTTAAAGATCATTCCCGATACTACACGAAACCTCCTGCATCTCAACCCGGGTGCTGCCGGACACGAGGGCTTCCATCAGATGCGCACGCTGTTGCGATTTGCCGTTGATGCAACCCAATACAGTATGGCTGCTATCAGTCAGTTAGAGGTAATTGAGTTGGGCAAACGCGGCAAGCAGTCTTAGCTATGGCACCTTCCACTACAAAGAGTATTTACCTTCCGATAGTGGACATGGATTCGCTTATGGGTAGGTAGTTGGGGCGATCATTTTCCTGACTTCCGCGCTTTTTTGCGTACAATTTTGCAACTACAATAAAATCAATGAGTTAACATGTTGCTGTAATGGTTTTTGGGTGTTAATTTAATTCCTTACCATTGAAGGGCAAGCCACTGTAAGCATTGACCGCGAGAAACTCAGACAGGATGAGCGTTGGGACGGTCTGAAAGGTTATCTGACCAATACGAATCTGTCAGCCCAACAAATTATAGAATACTACGGGCAACTCTGGCAAATAGAGCAGGCCCAAATCAGACCTGAAAATCAGACCGATTGATCACCGGTTGCAGCGAAGAATTGAGGCACATATCTGTATTTCTTTTGCCGCCTACAAAATCTACAAAGAACTGGAACGGCAACTAAAAACCGTACAAGCACCATTCAGCCCTGCCAAAGCACTTGAAATAACTGAAACTATCTGCGAAATAACTGTTTTGTTACCCCAAAAGCAGCAAGCCAAAAAGAAAATACTACTGCTCACCGAGGAACAAAGATTACTTGCGCGACTTTTTCAGCTTGGGTGTTAAAACGCGGAAGTCAGGAAAAAGGGGCAGGGATGATTTCAATGCTACTACCAATATGAAATCTCTATGGGATAAAAACTGCATGGTAGATGATTCATTTTAGGATGAGTTCTTTCTGAGGCTAATTACAAAAAAAGCCATCCCACAATAATCGGAATGGCTTTTGATATGCTGTTCAGCAATTACTTTTTCACTTCTTCGTAATCTACGTCAGTAACGTCAGGGTTTTCGCTATTACCCGCTGCGCCGTTTGCACCTGCTGCTGAGCCCTTAGTTCCTGCCGCCTGATACATCTCCTGCGAAGCGGCATTCCATGCGCCGTTCAAGGCTTCCATCGCGCGGTCAATTGCTGCTACGTCTTTTTGTGCGTGTGCATTACGCAAATCTGCCAGTGCTGCCTCAATAGCCGACTTGTTACCCGCAGATAGTTTGTCGCCGTATTCTTTCAACTGCTTTTCTGTCTGGAAAATCATAGAATCTGCGGCATTTATTTTCTCTATTTTTTCTCTTTCTGCTTTATCAGCTGCCTCATTGGCGCGTGCCTCTTCGCGCATCCGTTGGATCTCCTGCTCGGTCAGACCTGAGGAGGCTTCGATGCGGATATGCTGCTTTTTCTGTGTACCCAAATCCATTGCAGAAACGTTCAGAATACCATTGGCATCAATGTCGAACGTTACCTCGATTTGCGGCACACCGCGTGGGGCAGGTGGAATGCCGTCTAAGTGAAAACGACCAATGGTGCGGTTGTCTTTGGCCATCGCACGCTCGCCCTGCAATACGTGAATTTCTACTGAAGGCTGATTGTCGGCAGCAGTAGAGAATATCTGCGATTTTTTGGTTGGGATAGTGGTGTTTGCTTCAATCAGTTTGGTAAATACGCCACCCATGGTTTCAATACCCAGCGAAAGCGGGGTAACGTCGAGCAGAAGCACGTCTTTTACCTCACCGGTGAGTACACCGCCCTGAATAGCCGCACCGATAGCCACTACTTCGTCAGGGTTGACACCTTTGGAAGGCTTCTTACCAAAGAATTTTTCAACTTCTTCCTGAATTTTTGGAATGCGAGTAGAACCGCCCACCAAAATCACCTCGTCAATATCGGCGGGAGTCAATCCTGCGTTTTTCATTGCGCGGCGGCATGGCTCTAATGTGCGCTGTACCAGATGATCTACCAATTGCTCGAATTTAGCACGGCTCAGGGTGCGCACCAAGTGTTTAGGAATGCCATCTACCGGCATAATATACGGCAGGTTAATATCTGCTGTAGAAGAACTTGAAAGTTCAATTTTAGCTTTTTCTGCTGCTTCTTTTAAGCGCTGCAATGCCATGGGGTCTTTGCGCAGGTCAACGCCTTCGTCTTTCTGGAACTCATCAGCCAGCCAGTTGATGATGCACTGGTCAAAGTCGTCGCCACCCAAGTGGATATCGCCGTCTGTTGATTTTACTTCGAATACGCCATCGCCCAGTTCCAGAATAGACACGTCGAACGTACCGCCACCTAGGTCAAATACAGCGATTTTCATGTCTTTGTGCTTCTTATCCAAGCCATAGGCGAGTGCAGCAGCAGTAGGCTCGTTGATGATGCGCTTTACATCTAAACCTGCAATTTGTCCGGCTTCTTTAGTGGCTTGGCGCTCTGCATCGTTAAAATAAGCAGGCACCGTAATAACGGCTTCAGTTACCGTAGTTCCCAGATATTCTTCTGCGGTTGCCTTCATTTTTTGGAGGATCATCGCAGAAATTTCCTGTGGTGTATAAAGACGATCTTTGATACGCACGCGAGGAGTATCGTTGTTGCCGCGTTCTACTGTATAAGAAACAGTGGCAAGTTCACCTTGCACATCGTTAAATTTCTTACCCATGAAACGCTTGATAGACATTACCGTATTCTTGGGGTTGGTAATTGCCTGACGCTTGGCAGGGTCTCCTACTTTGCGCTCCCCGTTGTCCATAAATGCTACAATAGACGGTGTAGTGCGTTTGCCTTCGCTGTTCACGATAACGGTAGGCTCATTGCCTTCCATTACTGCCACGCATGAGTTTGTGGTGCCAAGGTCAATACCGATAATTTTTCCCATAATTGTTTGTCGTTTTATTGCTGTTGTGAGATCAGATACAATGGTTGAAGATGTTTAATCATTCATTCCCAATGATTTTCACAAGGCATATGCCACGCCCGTGTTTCAGCAGCCAAACTGACATAATGGCAGAATAAAACTCAATTGCGATGGAACAGGATCTGAAAAACGGTAATTACGACTACTGTAAAAATGCTGCTGAACAAAGTTGTCAGCAGTACATGGGTAATTGCTGACAGACGAAAAGCCTCGATGAGAAAAAGTGCCAAATGATGTATGGCGACCATCAAACTGCTGTAGGTCAGAAACCAGCGCGTACCCATAACTGATAAAAGAGGCTGTGCAGAAGTATCATAACCTCCGCTGGGAACAATGAGGTTCAGCAAATATGGGCGGAGAAAGGCGATTAGTGTGCAAGCTGCCGTATGTAGTCCACCGGTAGTGTAAAAAACATCTACCAAAAAGCCCAGTAAAAAAGCCTGTAACATCAGTTGCCAGGGTTTGGTATCGAAGGGTAGCAGCAAGAGCGGAACTAAATAAATAAAGCACAACGCCTGATCGAAGAGAACTACATCTTTAAAAAAAGCGACTTGCAGCAAAACATAAACAGCAAAGCGGACGAACGTAGCGAAATATTGTTTAATCATAAGGCACTATTTTGAGCTGCTTTTGGAATAGCTGCTTTTTTCTTTAGCTCCTCTATCTCTTTTGCCTGCTTATGCCCGACAATATACACCTGACTCAATGCGGCGTAATTGGTGTTCAGTCGCACTTGCAGATCTAAGAAGGCATTTCCGCTAATCGCAGAGGTACCATAGCGGATGCCGGATATGATACCAATAGGCAAATCGGGAGGGTACACCGCATTGAAACCTGCCGTAACGATGGTATCTCCCAAAGCTACCTTTTCGTGTTGTCCAACATATAAAAGGTCTGCCTCCGTGATATTACTTTTACCCCATCGGAGCGTACCCAAAACACCTAATCGCTTGATTTTGACAGATACGCTCAGGTCGTTGTGCAGGAAAGAGTAGGCAATTGAAGCATTTGCGGTAACGGTCTTGATCTTACCGACAACTCCATTAGCTACGATAATGCCCATACCCGGTGCTACACCGTCATTGGTGCCTTTGTCGAGCATGATATAATTATTTTGCAAGGCTGTAGAATTCGCAATTACACGCGCAGGGATAAAATCATAGCCACTAATGTAAAGCGAATCGCACCGACTCTCGCCGGTTTGGCTGCGTTGGTTGAGTCTTTTCAACAGAAGCGCGTTCTCCTCTGCTAGAATTTCGTTGCGTTGCTGCAAATAAATATACTGCCGGACGGACTCGCGCGTACGGTTATATGAAGAAGCAATGCTCGAAATAAAGCTAAAAAATGCTGCACGCTGATAGGCATTATTGCCTACGATTAGTCCGAAGGCAAGCAGTTCTAACAATAAAAACAGAAAGAAGTTTCTGTAACGAGCCAACAGAAGCAGTAATTGCCGCACTGTTTCGGTTGAGAATTAGGTCATCAAAACACTCTTATACTCATTCAACTTAGCAAGAGCCACGCCTGTACCGCGCACAACAGCACGCAAAGGATCTTCTGCCACATGAATTGGCAGTTTAGTTTTCATGTACAGTCGCTTGTCTAAGCCGCGCAGCAATGCACCGCCACCTGTCAGGTGGATGCCATTGTCATAAATATCCGCAGCAAGTTCAGGCGGGGATATTTCCAATGCCTTAAGTACGGCTTCCTCTATTTTGGAAATAGACTTATCAATTGCAAAGGCAATTTCGGGATAAGAAACCTTCACTACCTTTGGAATACCTGTCATCAGATCGCGCCCGCGTACCTCATAGTCATCGGGCGGATTGTCTAACTCTGCAAGTGCAGAACCTACTTCTATCTTGATTCGCTCTGCAGTACGCTCGCCAATCAGCAGGTTGTGCTGGCGGCGCATATAGTCCAGAATATCGCGATTGAATACGTCGCCGGCCGTGCGTACTGACTGGTCGCAAACGATGCCTGAAAGTGCGATAACCGCAATCTCAGTTGTACCGCCTCCAATATCAACGATCATCGTTCCAACAGGCTTTTCGATATCAATACCGATACCAATGGCTGCGGCGATAGGCTCGTGGATCATATAGACCTCTTTTGCGCCTGCATGCTCGGCAGAATCGCGTACCGCACGTTTCTCTACTTCGGTAATGCCCGAAGGAATACAAATGACCATGCGATGAGAGGGAGAAATGAGCCGCTTTCCGGTATCAATCATCTTGATCATACCGCGAATCATATGTTCAGCGGCATGGAAATCGGCAATTACCCCGTCGCGCAGCGGGCGGATTGTCTTGATGTTTTCGTGCGTTTTTTCGTGCATCATCATGGCATCTCTGCCAATGGCGATCACCTTGTTAGTAGCTTTATCCATCGCAATAATGGATGGCTCATCTACTACTATTTTATTTTTATGTAGGATCAGCGTATTGGCCGTACCTAAGTCAATGGCAATATCGCTTGAAAATATGTCAAAAAGTCCCATTTATTTACTTTGCATTTCGGCGTTTCTTGATGATTTATTACTTGGGGTGCAAAATTATGCAATTTAACTTGGTTAATCGTTTTTCTTTTTCTTCAAGTCCCCTCTTTTGATAGATTGAATGAATTGCGCCCATGCAAAAGGATTAAGCAAAGGCAGCGTGGTGGCAAAGTTTCGATTGGCCATCGTATTGATACTGGTATTCATATAGTTGCGGTAATTTAGGCTACCATCCATTGGCATAGCTGCCGACATGCGCACTAAGCGCTCCTGTGCCAGATTGCGCTCCATATTTTCGTACTTTTCCTGATCGGGAAGTTTCAGGGCAATGAAGGCTTCTTTGAACAACTCTTCGGTAGGGAAAGGTAAGATTTCTACCTCAGGCAGGAATGTGCTTTCGATATTGAGGTTAATCATCACTGAAAAGGCGTTGTCTTCGCGGCGCGGAATCACCAATTTATGCGTCTTGTAGCCTATGGCACTGATAACGACCGTATCGCCTACAAGCACAGGCATAGTAAAAAAGCCCAACGGATCGGTTACTGTTCCGCGTCCTGCACGAGGAACGTACACGTGTACGCCGCGCACACCGTAGGAGCTGTCGCCATCCACGATAATACCCGAAAAGGTGATCACTTTGCGCTCGCCTTGTGCCTGCGCATTTTCTGCAGTCAGCAGCCCTGCCAGCAAGAGCAGCCCTGCCATGAGTTGAATAATGCGGTTCATTGTTTCACGTCTTTTATGTGTTCTACTTCCGCAACGGTCTCTAGCACCTTGTCGTTAAGCGACTGTTTGAAAGCTGCCAGTGCTTCTGCTACCCGATAGTCGTAGGTACTGATGATTTGCGCTGCCAGAATGCCTGCATTTTTAGCCCCATCCAGCGCTACAGTAGCTACGGGAACGCCGGCAGGCATTTGCAAAATAGAAAGTACCGAGTCCCAACCGTCTATGGAATTGGATGATTTTATTGGTACACCAATAACGGGCAAAGTGGTAATAGCGGCCACCATGCCCGGCAGATGCGCTGCACCACCTGCACCTGCTATGATTACTTTCAGCCCTCTTTCGCGGGCAGTTTGCGCATAGGCTACCATGCGCAGCGGGGTGCGATGTGCCGAAACGATGGTAAGCTCGTAAGCGATCCGCCACTCGTCTAACACTGCTGCTGCCTGTTGCATAACGGGCAGATCAGATTTGCTCCCCATGATAATACCAACCATTTAATTCAATTTTTTTGCCGAAAAGTAATGAAAAATGAAACAAGCCAATGCCAGCATCAGTCCAAAGCATTCGCGAGATTCTTCGATATACATCCGATCTGCCGACATGCCTGTTATCAGACTTACTTCCGAATGATTCATTAGCCAGTCGAAAACGCTGGGCAGCAGATAAAGCACGCCACCTGTACAAATCACTCCGCCTGTAACAATCGTCCACATCTTGTAAATGCGAAACAGCGCCATAAGCGAAACTATTGCCACACTGCCATAAATGCCTGTCCACAAATAAGGATCGGGATCGTCGAGTTGGAACCATGCAAACAAGGCAAAAATACCTGCCAAAAAACCATTGAAGATTTTCAGCAACATACGTATTGAGGCAATTAATGCAGCAATTTACGAACTATGCCCCGATTGGCAGCTACCCTACAGCCTAAAATTAGTTAAAAACGCTCTAAACAGATGAACAACTCGCTGCCTGCACGTGGTTTAATGCTGTTGTAGCAAGGTGAAAAATGTTTATAGCGGAAATAAGGATCAAAATATTGGCGGTATTCCTCTGCATGGCCGCCAAAAGGAGGACGGTCGCTGTTCATTGGGGCATTGAACAGCACTCCGGCCAGTTTGCCGCCGGGTACGATTAGTTCGTGCATTTTACGGGCATAATCGGCGCGCAATGTAGGATGCAATGCGCAAAAGAATGTCTGCTCGATCACCCAATCGAAATTGCCGCGCAGGGTAAAAAAATCGGCTTCTATGAGTTGATTTTCAGGGAAATCAGGAATGCGATTTCGCAAGTTCGTCAGCGGCTCGGCGGCAATATCCACCACAAAAACATTACTAAAACCCTGTTGCCAAAGGTATTCTGCCTCGTACGCATTGCCTGCCCCGGGAATCAATATACGGCTACTTTTTGCAGCCTCAGGCAGCTGGTCTATGTATTCTTTTAGCGGGGTGCTGATGCGGCCAATGTCCCAGCCTGTTTCGCAAGCGCGATAGCGGCTGCTCCAATAAGATTTGTCTAAATTGAGTGTTGTCATAGGTAAGCAATTTAAATACACACTTTACTATTCTGAAAAGTCAAGAAGACTTTCTTTGAAAACATCGCACGGGCTACCTGATTACTCCTCAGCACGCGCTCGTTTCACCGACTATCCAACCAATGTGATTACAGACAGCATTGCAGATAGCAAATCGGGCAGGCGTTTTTACCTGCTCAAGCCCTAAATTTAACCAATTCTTTACGCTCCATTCAACCAAAAGTAAAGCGCAAGCAAGTAACTTTGTATGAATAAACCATGACCTACATGACGACAAAAGCCCATAAAGTGATGGTGGTGGACGATGAGCCGGATATTCTCGAATTGCTCACCTATAACCTCGAAAAGGAGGGCTATGAGGTCAAAGCTGCTACCAATGGTAAAAAAGCAGTAACGCTGGCCCAATCTTTCCAGCCCGAACTGATCTTGATGGACATTATGATGCCTGTGATGGATGGCGTGGAAGCGTGCCGCCAAATCCGAGAAATGCCCGAAATGCGCAATACGTTTATTATCTTCCTCACGGCGCGCTCGGAAGAGTACTCGGAAGTAGCTGCCTTTGACAATGGGGCTGATGATTACCTAACCAAACCCATCAAGCCGCGCGCACTGATGAGCCGCATCAATGCTGTGTTCCGCCGCGAATCGCAAAAAACTTCTTCTGAAGAGCACCATTTGATTGAGATTGGCGATTTATCTATTGACCGCGATAGCTACACGCTCTATAAAGGCGATACGCCGATAGCATTGCCCAAAAAAGAGTTTGAACTACTCTTCTTTCTGGCAAGCAATTCCGGTAAGGTGTACAATCGCGATGAGTTATTGCAAAACATCTGGGGTAATGATGTGTACGTATTGGCACGCACGGTAGATGTACATATCCGCCGCATCCGCGAAAAAATAGGCGAACACTATATCAAAACCATTAAAGGTGTAGGTTACAAATTTGAAGCGCCCGAATAATGCTGATTAATTCGCGTGCAGTCGCCCTGCTCTTGGCTGTTTCAGTGGCTGCTATTACGGCAGCTTTTCTTTCTCTAGTTAATGATGTAAGTACGTTTGTCATTGTGCTTGCGTTTTGCCTTGCCTTTGCTGCCTGCTTTATCCTGACTTTTATCACGCTCGAATTCCTAATTTTTCGCGAGATCAAAAACCTCTACAAAGCCATTGACAAAATCAACCGGCAGGATTTTAAGGCTGCTGCCGAACTGTTAGACAATCTGAAACCTTCTGGCAACCCGCTCAAACGCGCAAATCAGCAGATCTTGGCATATGCCTCTCAAAAACAGTCAGAAATTGACGAACTTAAAAAAATGGAGGCTTTTCGGCGGGAGTTTATTGCCGATGTATCACATGAATTGAAAACACCCTTGTTTGCAGCACAGGGTTTTGTGCTTACGCTGCTCGACGGGGCAATTGACGACGAAAACGTGCGGTACAAATTCCTCAAAAAAGCCGCCCGCAGTCTGGACGGATTGAGTATGCTCGTACAAGATCTGCTCACACTCACACAGATAGAGTCGGGGCAAATTACGATGCAGTTCGAAGATTTTGACATCGTACAACTAACGCTCAATGTATTTGAGCAATTGGAGGAAAAAGCCGCTCGCCGCGCTATAGCATTATATCTGGAAAACCCACCTAACGAGCGCTTTTTCGTACACGCAGACTATAACCGAATCGTGCAGGTGCTTACCAATTTGATTAGTAATGCAATCAAATACGGCAATGAACAGGGGCAGGTCAGAGTGGGCTTTATGGCAGACAACAGCCGCGTACAGGTCAGGGTTTCCGACGACGGGCCGGGTATTCCGCGCGAGCATCAGCGACGGATCTTCGAGCGCTTCTACCGCATCGAAAAGAGCAGATCGCGCAAACAAGGTGGTTCCGGGCTGGGGCTGGCAATTGTGAAGCACATCCTCGACAAACACAATACCGATATAGAACTACATAGCGAAGTAGGCGTTGGCACTACTTTCACTTTTTACCTGCCCAAACCCGAAGCCATAGCAGCCGACAAGCCGCAGTCCTAAAATTGCTGCATATCCATTTGCAACAAACACCTGTGCAGGCTTTCGCGCCAATGCGGAATTTGCAAATCAAAAGCCTTTCTAATCTTAGCCTTGTTCATCAGGCTATAATGCGGACGGCGCGCAGGCGTAGGATACTCACTCGTCGGTATTGGATGCAAGCGAATATCTAATCGGGCAAACTCAAAAACTGCATGGGCAAAATCGTACCATGAAGCCACACCTTCGTTGCTGTAGTGATACAAACCGTAAGCGGGCGCTGCACTGTGGTCATGCCCGACTATTGTCATGATAGCATGGGCAAGATCTTCGGCAAAAGTGGGCGTACCTATCTGATCGTCAATGACCTTAAGTTCGACGCGCTCCTTGCCAAGGCGCAGCATGGTTTTCACAAAATTATTACCATACGGCGAATACAGCCATGAAGTCCGTACAATTATATGGGGGATTCCGGCTCCTTGCAACGCAAGTTCGCCCTGTCGCTTACTTTCGCCATAGTAATTCAGCGGTGCAGTTGGGTCTTCCTCTCTCAGCGGAACGGACTTGCTGCCATCGAATACAAAATCGGTAGAAATATGCAGCATAGTTGCGCCGTAATTTCTACAAGCCGCAGCTAACAATTGTACCGCTTCCACATTGACAGCATAAGCCGCCTCGCGCGCGCTTTCTGCCTTATCAACAGCCGTATAGGCGGCGGCGTTGACGCACCAATCGGGGCGATAGCGTTCAAAGGCTTCGGCTATACTTTGCGTATCGGTAATATCTAAGGTATCAATATCTGTAAAAACGAATGCAAAGGCATCGTAGGCGGGCGCTATCTGGCGCAGGGTTTGCCCCAATTGTCCATTTGCGCCCGTTATTAGCAGCACGGGCTTACTCATTAGATTTGAACATGATGCGATAATAGTCTAATACCCGCTCGTCTTTTTCTGACTTTTTAATGTCTTCCATCATCGCTTTAACGCTCGGTAGTTCGTCAATAAAAACAAGCGCACCAAAGGCAGAAATACGCGTTTCGTAGTTGCTGTGGCGACGGGCATAGTCTGCCAGCACTTTTGCCCCCTCCAACTGCATTGCCTCAGGCTGTTCGGCAAGGTAACTGCCAAAGTAGTTGAACATGTAGTTCAGTTCAAAGCCACTGCGGCGGGCCATCGCCTTCACAAACCAATCGTATTTGTCTAATACTTTAAAATAGCTGTAAAATTCTGCCAATGTTTTGACAACCAGAAAGTTCTGTAAACCTTCAAACTGCTCTACATAGCTAATCGCATCCTCGCCGCCCGAATTTGCATAAGCATACAAGGAATTGACTAATACGGTGTAAGAACTGTCTTTCATGGTATGGGTAAAAAATGAAGGATTAACCCTACCCGAAAGGGTATTAACAGCAGAAGCGCGCGCCAGCGAATGCTCGTCGTTGAGCGCGATATTCTTGATCTTATCAATCAGATTTTCTTCTAATTGCTCCTGACTTTCGAGCATCTGTACTGCCATTTGACGGATCTGCCAAGTGCGGTCGTTCAGCGCCTCTACAGCAGCAGCAAGCAGCACTTCGTTGTAGGCTGTCTCATTAGCTCCTGCCTTGTCTTGATCTGCTTCTTCCCACATCTTTTGCAGTGCTTCTAAGGCTTTACGACGCACAAGCATTCTTTCAGCATTTTTAAGTTGGTACATCCACTCTTCTTTGGTTTTTTCATGGCGGATAATGCCTACTAATTGCGCATCGCCGTCTAATACAACTGCGTCGGGCTTTTGCGCCACAGCAAAACGGAAACTCTGCTCGCGCTTGTTGATTTCGATCTTCTGTCTGATTTTCTGACCGTTTACCCAATAGTCCAGCATCATCGGCAAACGATAGACAGCGGGGGTATAGGTAGTATCGTGTACCTGCTTTACATTAATCGTCAGCAAGCCATCGGCATAGGTATGGTTTACGTCTAACTCAGGATGTCCCGGACTCATGAACCACTGATCGTAGAACCAGTTCATGTCCATGCCTGTAACTTCTTCAAAAGCCAGACGCAGGTCGTGGATCTCGGCTTTGCCGTACTGATGCTTCTTTAGGTAGTGGCGCAGGGAAGCAAAGAAGGCATCATCCCCCAGAATATTGCGCAACATATTCACAATTAGCCCACCTTTGGCATAGGAATGGCTATCGAACATGTCCTCTTTGTCGCGGTAATA
Source organism: Rhodoflexus sp. (assembly GCF_053489755.1). NCBI lineage: Bacteria > Pseudomonadati > Bacteroidota > Cytophagia > Cytophagales > Thermoflexibacteraceae > Rhodoflexus > Rhodoflexus sp. The sequence goes on along the minus strand of NZ_JBRCHD010000059.1, from coordinate 23,904 downwards.
GTAGCGGATCAGTGGCTCGCGCTTGGAATACGACTCGTTCAGGTATTGCTCCCACTCTGTCTGCCAGAATTCGTCTGCCGCATCCTGCCCGTATTTATGCTGCTGCCAGAGGTACTCGCTGTAGGTGGCAAACGACTCGTTCAGCGGCAGGTTTGCCCAGCTTTCGCAAGTTACCAAATCGCCAAACCAATGGTGGAAAAGCTCGTGCGCGATAATATTGTCCCAGTTGTCGTCTATCAGGTAGCGATTGTCAACCTGCAGTTGCTCCATGAAGATGGAGGCAGAGGTATTTTCCATGGCACCCGATACAAAGTCGCGTACAACAACCTGCGCATACTTGTCCCAAGGATAAGGATAGTCTAACAGGTCGGAGAAAAAGGTCATCATCTCAGGAGTACGCCCAAAAATTGCCCTTGCATAGGGCGCATATTCAGGCTCTACGTAGTAGCTCACCTCTTTGCCGCGCCAGGTATCTTTGATAACCGCATATTTACCAATAGCCATCATGAAAAGATAAGGCGCATGAGGAAGGTCTTGCCTCCAGTGGTCGGTACGCGTACCATCTTTGTTGATCTTAGAACTCACCAAACGCCCGTTGCTCAGGCTAACAAAGGCAGTATCTACCGTAATAAACATCTCTTGCGTAGTTTTTACGTTAGGCGCATCAAAGGTCGGAAACCAACAGGAACTTGCTTCGGTCTCGCCCTGTGTCCAGATCTGCTGCGGCTTGTGCGGATCTTCGCCCGTATGGTTGATGAAATACAAACCACGGCGATCGGTAATGGCAGCGCTGCCCTGTGTATTCAGTTCGTAGGGCTTGGCTGTATAGCGGATGCGCAGTGTCAGCTCGTCGTTGCGGGTATAGGTCTTGTCTAAGCCAATGCGGATTTGACTGCCGTCGTAGGAATAGCCCAGCGCCTTGCCCGATTTGTCTGCCAGCAGCACCTCGTGCAGATCGAAACCCTTCGCATCTAAAATAACACTGTCTTGCGGGAAGAAGTGCGGCTGCATGGTTAGCGTCGCAACACCGTTTAAATGCCGTTTTTGCCAGTTGAACGATACTTCGAGTTTGGTATGCTTCAACTTGAAGTGTCGGGTGCGTTCAGGATTGTATTGCCAGCGCGTAGGCGCCCACACACCTACACTTGTGTCCCATGTGTTGATCGAATCTTTCTCCTCAGAGTCGGCTGCCTCTACTGCAACTGGAATCTCTTTGGATTTTCCCTTTGCCACATTGCCACTACTACCTGACGACCGGCTCATTTTTGGCTGACAGGCATAAATAAACAGAGCAATGATCAGACTTAAAACACTAAGTGTTGCAGGTCGGATGTTACTTGTAATCATTTGTTTGGTGATTAACTCAATAAAAAAAGCCCTTTTCGAGGGCTTTTTTGTTAATGTTCTGTTAATTTCTGATCAAACGCACAACATATGTACCATTATTGCGTTTATCAGTTTGTTTTCATTTTCATATTTACTATTGAGAAAGCCCTGTTAGTATCTAACAGGGTTTTTTGTTGCTTGTTGATCAAGGTCGTAATTCTTTAACCAGAGCGTTTGCACATTTACTGGAGAGAGCATGAACTTGTCTCAAATATATATACTCTTAACAAAGATGCAAAACATCTGTAATCGGTAATAAGAAACGCGCGATATGAAAAAGTGTTAAAAACCTGCCTAATATTGAATAGTTTACTGTAAAAAGTAGCTTTCACTAAAAAAATAATAAATAACGCGCCCCCTTTTTAGAAAACATCTATTTTTTAAGTGCTGCAAAAAAATATTCATTTGGAAACAAGTTGAGTGAAAACCGGATAAGTTACCCTCAAATAGCCTTACTAAACAATGCCTGTGCCTCATTCCGATATAAAAAGGCATCGAAGGCTGCGCAGATATGCCGCACCAAAAGCCGTCCTTTGGGCAGCACCTCTACTGTATCTTCTGTGGTGCTGACAAGCCCGTCAGCGGCGAAAGTGGCCAGTTTAGCCCGAATATGCGCTGCAAAATCTGCGTCGAAGTATTCATGCGTAAAGCTCGTGCGATCGGTGCACATCAGGTCTAAAATGTGCCTGCGGAGGTGCAGGTCTTCTTCGCTCAGCAGATGTCCGCCAACCAGCGGCAGGCGCCCCTCAGCAATTGCCTGCTGATAGCCTTCTACCGTTTTTTCGTTTTGTGCAAAAGCTGTCCATGTGTCGCTGATGGAAGATGCGCCCAAGCCAATTACTAATTTGTGGTTGGTAGTAGTGTAGCCCATAAAATTGCGGTGCAGTTTGCCGCTGTGATAGGCTTTCAGCAACTTATCTGATGGCAAAGCAAAGTGATCCATGCCAATAGCTTCGTATCCCATATCGGTCAGCAGGTGGTTGCCGAGGCTGTACATGCTGATCTTCTCGTCTGCCTTCGGTACATCCTCGTCTGTATAGCGGCGCTGTCCTTTGCTTTTCCAAGGTACATGAGCATAAGAGTAAAACGCGATCCGATCGGGTTTAAATTCAGACAGCCTGCCAATGGTCATGGCAATGCTTTGCAGGGTTTGTTTGGGCAGCCCGTACACCAAATCTACGTTCACGCTTTCGTAGCCCAGTCCACGCGCCCATTGTACGACGCGGTTGGTCTGCTCGAAGGTCTGCGGACGGTTGATGATGTACTGCACCTGCGGGTCGAAGTCCTGTACGCCAAGGCTGATCCGATTGAATCCTACTTCTTGCAAGGCCCGCAAGTGCGCCGCTGTGGTATAGTTGGGATGCACCTCTACACTGAACTCGTGGTCGTCCGCTCTTTCGGCGTGTTGCATAATGCCTTTGATGAGGCGTTGCAGATTCTCCGGCGAAAAGAACGTAGGTGTACCGCCGCCCAAGTGAATTTCTTTGATAACAGGCTTGCTCTCAAACAGTTGCAGGTACATTTGCCACTCTTGCAGCACACTTTCCAGATACGGCGTTTCTACAGCATGGTTTTTTGTGATGCGCTTATTGCAGGCGCAATAGGTACAGAGTTCTTCACAAAAAGGCAGGTGAATATAAAGGCAAAGGGTTTGGTTTTCTGCTGCGAACCGTTCGCGCACCGCAGATGCCCATAGCTGCACGTTGAGGCTCGCATGATTCCAGTAGGGAACGGTCGGGTAGCTCGTGTAGCGCGGCAACGCCACATCGTAGCGATGCAATAGCGCTTTGAGTTCGGCTTCGTTCATGGCAGTAGTTTGTTCTTTATTGGCAAATTTACTTCTGTCGGGTATTTTTTCCTGACTTTGTGGCTGAACGTTTTTTACCACCTGTGGCAGCGTTCTAAAAATTGGGGCTGCCCGACAATGCCAAGCAGTCCCTGTAATACGTTCTTGGGGGTTGTGTGCCTTGCTAATTATTGACCTGCGAAGAATATAGCATTGCTGAACAGCAGGTGTCCACCCTGCCACGAATGGCGATAAATAGGGCTATCGGCTAAGTAAATAATTGCACCGCTGCCGATATTTTCCATACCAAACACGAGGCTGTTTTTGAGTTTTTCTTTCGCTTTACCGCCCACAAATCCATCTACATAAGCGTCTGATTGAAGCACGCCTACGTTCCAGCCCCCATTCAGGAACTCGTAGAAATTACTGATGTGTTTCAGCGTGAAATAGTTTTCCTGATAGCCAAATGCGAGCGGATGAGTAGCATCCATAGTAGCGCGGAAAATGCTGCCCTCCACGCTGTTTGCGAGCGCGCTACGCTCGCGGTCACCGTATTTTTTCAGCATTTCCTCTGGCTTAGGTTTTTCATCTTTGCCTTTGTCGTCTTGTTTGGTTTTGAGCAAAAAGCCTTCTTTATCGGCAAAGGTGTTCATTGCATTTTCTAAGGCGATGAGCCTGCCGCCGTTGCGCATCCATGCTTTGGCGGCGCTTACGTCTAAGTTGCTGTTATAACTGCCGGCAGGCAAGATAACCACATCGTATTTGTTCCAGTCTATGCGGTTCAGCATAGAACTGTTAATCACTGTTACAGGATAATCTAACCAATGGTCAAAATAGTGCCATGCTTCGCCAAAAGAAGTGGGATAAACCCCATCGCCCGCCACTAGCGCAACGCGGGGGGCTTTTATCAGTTGAAAATTGCTTGAGCCAAGGTCAATGCCTTTGCTTGCCAGACCAGAAGCCGTTCCCTGAATGGCGACTTCTACTGTGTTGGCCGCGTTAGTTACGACCTCATCAAAATTGCTGATGTGCATATTGTCCGCGCGGCTAATCATCAGCGAGCCGCGTTCGTAGGCCCTGTCGTTGATGCTAAAAGGCTGTTTGGCAAAGCGCACATTAACGCCTTGTTTCATCAGTGCGGCCAGCAAGCGCGCATGTCCAAAGTTTTTCCATGTTGAGAGATAAGCATAAGCTCCCCCTTGCATCGGTACGTTTTTAGTAAAGGCAGACACCGCCGGGGAGGCGTTTTGCGCGATGCGTTCGGGCGAGGCATAAGCCTGCAAGCCCATTGCATAAGGCAACGACCAAGCGGTGGCATCGTAAGTAACAGAATCCGCCAATGTAGTACGCGGATTGAACAGCACTTTTACCAATACAGATTTAGGCTGTGAGGTGCTGATAATCAAATCGTTGCGACTTATATTGACCGTTTCGTCGCGCCCTGTTTGGAAGTTAAACGCTTTAACAGAAACATTTGTGTTGGCAAGTCCGTAGCGGATTTGGTTGCGGTCTAAATATTCGGTCAGCATTTTGAGCTTGTAGGCATCGTTCGTACCGGCAATGATAAACGACTTGTAAGCGCCACTTGGATTGGTACGCGCCTGTTCAAAATAGTTTTTGAACTCCTGCATCAGGCGATTTTTTTGTTGCACGGCGGCTTCAATAGTAGCGATGCCTGCCACATGTTGATGTTCAATGCGTTTGCGCAGGGTCAGTGTGTCGCCGTTGTTGAGCAGGATGCCCAGCCCGGCACGCCCCGAGCCGCCTTGTTCGTAAGTCATGCCGATTGCCCCGTTGAAAGTTGGCCATGTATCGCCATAGCTGGGATAGAGTAAGTCAAAAGTTTCGCGGGTAAAGTACATCCAATTGTTGCTGTCAAAGTAGCGGGCGATATTCTTACCGACAATCTGCTGAAATTCGCGCTGCCAGTTGGTAATTTCCTTGTGGTAAGGCTCGGCAGCGGGCGCAAAATAATAAGGCTGCTCGGGCCCCATTTCGTGAAAATCGCCGTGTATCTGCGGCATCCACTGCTGGTACAAAGCCAATCGCTGGCGTGTTTCCTGCTGACTCTGCCATGCCCAGTCGCGGTTCAGGTCAAAGCTATAGTGATTGTACCGACCGCCCGGCCAAGGTTCGTAGTGCTCGCGTGCATCCCCATGTACGTTGGGCTTTGCGCCCAGCATTTGTACATACCAGTTCACATAGCGCGAATGTCCGTCGGGATTGGCACAAGGGTCTAAAATGACTACTGCATCATTCAGCCATGTGCCGCGCTGCGTCAGCAGTTCGTGCAGCGTCAGCATCACAGCCTCTGTAGATACTGCCTCGTTGCCGTGTACGTTGTAGCTCATCCATACAATAGCAGGCGCATTGACATTGCCCTGACCTTCTAAAAGCCCCGTTAGGCGTAAGTTATTTTGGCGAATGTCCTCCAACCGCGACATATTGGCTGCTGAGCTAACAATAGCGACAATCAGCGGACGACCTTCGTAGCTGGCGCCGTATTCTACTAACTTCACTTGAGCAGAAGCCTGCGCCGCTGCATGGCGGAAGTAGTCCACTACGCGGTGGTGAGGTGTAAACTTATCGCCGATGCGGTAGCCCAGAAAGGCATCTGGCGATTGCAACTGTGCCACGGCTGTAAAACTTACGACCACACACAGCAAAGTGATGAAAAAGTGCTTCATAAGTATGCAAATGGTTTGGGTACAATGCTAACTAATTTTTCGGGCGTTTTCATCTTCTCTCTATGAGATTTAAGTTGTGAGGTTGCGACAACGGCATACATGGCGCAAGGGTTTGCCCCGATGAGAAAAAAGACATTTATAGACGGGTCGAAAACTAAGGCGGCTTTGCGCATGGCATATGTCTATTTTCAGGAATGTTATACTAAACTTCATTTAACCTCAGTGTTCTCTGCGTAAAACTTTGCGTGCTTTGCGGTTAGAAAGGCTCTACCACAAAGCACGCGATGATTTCTCGCAAAGTCCGCAGAGAAGTATTACCTATTGTAAGACTCATAATGGTATTAATTTGAGTAATTGCTTAAAAATAAAAGCAGCCGCTCCAAAAATTTTGGAACGGCTGCTAAATTTTCAACGGGAGAAAGACGGGATTCGAACCCGCGGCCTCCAGAGCCACAATCTGGCGCTCTAACCAACTGAGCTACAATCTCCGTTTGAGGCTGCAAATTTAGCGCAATGTGTTTGCAAAATCAAATGTTGCGCGCAAACAAAATTCTTTCGCCCAATTGGCTATCGTTCAATATCCCGTTGGCAAATGCCAAATGACCGGAAACAATAGTATGCGTAACGGTTGCGCCGAAGGTATGCCCCTCCAGCGGCGACCAGCCGCACTTGTACAGCAGGTTTTCTTTGCTGACCGTGTAGGGACGGCTCAAATCCACCAGCACGAGATCTGCCCAGTAGCCTTCGCGAATAAAACCCCGTTCTTCAATCTGGAAGCAAACGGCGGGAGCATGACTCATTTTTTCTACCATGCGCTCTAATGAGATTTTGCCTTGTGCGACAAAATCAAGCATCATTTGCAAACTGTGCTGCACCAGCGGCAAGCCCGAAGGCGCTTTCCAGTAGTTTTGCGACTTTTCCTCCCAAGTATGCGGCGCGTGGTCGGTGGCGATGATGTCTATGCGGTCGTCCAGCACGGCTTGCAGAATCACAGGCTTGTGGCGCGCCTCTTTGATGGCAGGGTTGCACTTGATTTGCGCGCCGAGCGTATCGTATTGCGCCGCATCGAACCACAGATGATGTACACATGCTTCGGCGGTGATGCGCTTCTGCGCCAGCGGAAGGCTGTTATCGAACAGTTGCGTTTCTTCAGCAGTGGAAATGTGCAAAATGTGCAGGCGCGTGTTGTGCTTTTTTGCCAATTCAATCGCCATAGAAGAGGATTTGTAGCAAGCCTCTACGTTGCGGATTTCGGGATGACAGCGCATCGGCACATCGTCGTCGTATTTTTCGCGGTAAATGGCAGACTGTGCGCGAATGGTTGCCTCGTCTTCGCAGTGCGTGGCAATCAGCATCGGGCATTGGCTGAAAATCGTTTCCAGCGTAGCAGGATTGTCCACCAGCATATTGCCCGTAGATGAACCCATGAAAATTTTCACGCCGCAAACATCGCGCGGATTGGTGCGCAACACTTCCTCAATGTTATCATTGGAAACACCCATGAAAAATGAATAGTTGGCAAGCGAAGTGCGGGCTGCAATGGCAAATTTATCAGCCAAAAGTTCCTGTGTGAGCGTATTGGGAACGGTATTAGGCATTTCCATGAAAGTGGTTGTTCCGCCGGCTACGGCTGCGCGGGATTCTGTACCGATAGTTGCCTTGTGCGTCAATCCTGGTTCGCGGAAATGCACTTGATCGTCAATGACGCCGGGCAGCAGGTGCTTGCCTGTTGCGTCAATTACATGCGCGGCTTTCAGGTGTGCCAAATCGCTGCCGATGCGCTCAATGCGCCCGTTGTTGATAAAAATATCCAGTTCGGCGGTTTTACCTTCATTAACCACCTGTGCGTTCAGAATTAGAATAGATGACATGATGCTGTTGTATCGTATTATTTTTACCCCAAAGGACGCAAAGTTTTACGCAGCGAACACAGAGATTAAATTAATTTTAGTACAATTTCCTTGCAACACGCCCTTTGGAGCGGGCTTATGTCAAACAGGTTCAATATCTCCTACGGAGCAGGGAAAGGGGGTAGGGTTGATTTCCATGCTACCAAAATCTACGTGGTAGATGCTTCATTTCAGTATTATTTACAGTATCAATACGCATCTTTAACAATAATATGCATTGATGTGCTCATAAGCAAATATTGCTGACGAAATGGATGATATAATTTTAATAATTAATGAGTTACTTATGGACTGCGGTAACTAAGTTCACATGCTGGATTATCCCTGCTATGTCGTCGGGTACAAACCAATGTACAGGCTCGCGTCTAAACCACGTCAGTTGTCGTTTAGCATAGTTGCGGGTGTGTTGCCGGATAAGTGCTACGGCTTCTTCTAAGGTAGTTTTTCCGTCTAAGTGTTCAAAAAGCTCGGTGTAGCCTACTGTTTGCAGCGCGTTGCAAGCTCTGTAGGGTAACAGCGCGTTCACTTCTGCTAAAAGTCCCTGCTCCATCATCTGTTCTACGCGGCGATTAATGCGTTCGTAGAGCTGTTCACGTGGCAAATTTAAGCCTATCCAAACCGATTGAAAAGGACGTTCAACCGGCTGCTTTTTGCGAAAAGAATAATAAGGCTGTCCGGTAGCATAGATAATTTCCATTGCCCGTTTGACCCGCGCAGGATTTGCCTTGTCCACTTCGGCGTAATAGGCAGGATCGTAGCGCTGTAATTCCTCCAGCAGGAAAGGCAGCCCTTTTTCCTGCAAGAGTGCGTCGGTATATGCACGGATCCGGGCATTTACGGCAGGCATTTCATCAATTCCCAAGCAAAGCGCTCGCAAGTACAAACCCGAGCCGCCAACGGCAATAGCAATGTCTTTTTTGGTGAAAATTTGTTCTAATAATTGAAGCGCATCGCGTACAAAAGCCCCTGCATTGTAAGGTTGCCAAACGTCTAAGTGTCCGACTAAGTGATGCGGTACAGCAGCCAATTCCTCAGGTGTAGGTTTGGCTGTACCGATGGACATTTGACGGTAAAACTGCCGCGCATCAGCAGAAATTATCTCAGTATCAAAGTGTTGTGCCAGCGCAATAGCGGTAGCCGTTTTACCTGATGCCGTCGGCCCGCCTATCACAATCAGTGTTTTACGACTCATTTTACACCCGTTCAGCCTTTTTTTACCGCAAAGTTCGCAAAGAATACAAAAGTTTGGCAGGACGTAATGTATCTCAGCGAACTTTGCGTTTTTCGGATCTTAACGAACGCTTCGGTTCAAGTCTTTATACGCTATCTTTGCCACAACTTTTGAACAGGGAACATCCACACAATACATATTTTACTATGGCGCTTATAGAAATGGTTATGCCCAAAATGGGCGAAAGCGTAATGGAAGGCACAATCCTCAACTGGCTGAAAAAGCCCGGCGATCGCATCGCTCAGGATGAGGCAGTGCTGGAAGTAGCAACTGACAAGGTAGATACCGAAATTCCTTCGACCCATGCGGGTGTATTAAAAGAAATTCTGGCACAGGTAGGTCAGGTGGTGCAGATTGGCAAGCCCATCGCACTCATCGAAACCGAAGGCGATGTCCCTTCGGCGCCTGTTAGCCGGCCTGCACAAACGACGGCTGCACCTGCACAAACTGCTACACCGGCTGTTACTACAGCGGCTTCCCCTCAGGTGGAGGAAGTTGCTACGCCTTCGGGGCGCTTCTATTCGCCACTCGTGTTGAACATGGCGCGTGCCGAAAATATTTCCATGCAAGAGCTTGATCGCATTCCCGGCACAGGAAAAGACGGACGCGTTACCAAAAATGACATGCTGAATTACTTAGAGCAGCGCAAACAACAACTCGCGGCGGCGGCACCTGTTGCCCAGCCGGCTGTAGAAAAATCTACCGTACTTGAAGAGCGCCCTGTGGAACAAGTAAAACCTGCCACATCGGTAAGCGGAAATGTAGAAATTATCGAAATGGACAGAATGCGCAAGATGATTGCTCAACGCATGGTGGACTCTAAGCGCATTTCACCGCACGTTACCTCGTTCGTAGAAGCTGATCTGACCAATGTAGTGAACTGGCGCAACGCCAATGTTCGCTCTTTCAAAGAGCGTGAGGGACAAACGCTAACCTATACTCCGATTTTCCTCTGGGCAGTAGCCAAAGCCCTGCGCGACTTCCCAATGATTAATGCATCTGTTGAAGGGGATAACATCATTGTGAAGAAAGATATCAATATAGGGATGGCTGTAGCGCTACCAAGCGGCAACCTGATTGTGCCTGTGATTAAAAATGCTGACCAGTTGAACCTGCGCGGCATGGCATATCGGGTAAACGATTTGGCTAAACGCGCCCGCGAAAACAAACTGACACCCGACGATTTGAGCGGCGGCACTTACACTGTTTCCAACATCGGCTCGTTTGGCAATATGCTTGGTACGCCGATTATCATGCAGCCACAGGTAGCAATTCTGTCGGTAGGTGCTATTGTAAAAAAACCGGCGGTAATTGAAACCGAGCAAGGTGACTTCATCGGCATCCGCCATATGATGTTCCTCTCACATTCCTACGACCACCGTATTGTGGACGGGGCGCTGGGCGGTATGTTTGTGCGTCGCGTGGCAGACTACTTAGAGAAGTTTGACGTGAAAACAGAATTGTAATAATATATTCACCTACCGTTTACCGCCTGTTTTTTGCGGTTTACCACCCAAAAACGGCAACTGACCGAAACTGAAAATTTGGTATCTAAATAAAAAATATTTTTGCATTACATCAAAAGTTCGAATTGCTTTTCCGCTATTCGCCTGAAGTGATTGAAAATTATAGTTTTGGTTAGAAATGATGAGGGCTAAACGAGGCATTGATTCAATGCCTCGTTTGTTTTTATGACTTCCGCAAAAAAGAGAAACAGCGAAAACAACACAGCCTCGTGCAATTCATAATGGTATAACAAAATTATTTTGCCTGCCGAGGCGGCGGCGCGTAAAACGGCTTGATATACAGTGGCTCGAAATAGGCGACATCTACTTTGCGGGGATACTTGAGCGCCAGTTCGCCCACAAAACGCGCCGAAGGCTGCACATTGGGTAGCATATACTTTTGCGGATGTTCAATGGCGGCAAAAGTCTTCTCCGCACCGCTGCCGAAAAGCCACAAAGGGCGATTGGCAAAGGCAGCAAACGAGTCGGCTTGCAGCACGTGCGGTTCGGCGGGCAACAGACACGCACCCGCAGCATCCCATACTGCCCTGTAAACTTCCATCCGTCGTGCATCTACACAGGAGCAAAGCAGTACGTCTTCCGGGACAATACTCTGCACAGCAACTCCATAGCACATCGCCTGCAAAGTATCCACTGCCAACAAAGGAATCCCAAGCGCAAAACACAGACCTTTGGCGGTTGAAATACCAATCCGCAGCCCTGTATAAGATCCCGGCCCTTGGGAAACAGCAACAGCAGTAAGCGCCTGCATCGGCAGTTCGCTGTGGCGCATTAATTCCTCAATCAGCAGCGTTAGCCTGCCCGAATGCGATTTTTCTTGGTTCAACTCCGCATAAGCGATCATGCGATCGTTGTGGTGCAGGGCTACCGAACAACTTGCGCCGGAAGTTTCCATACTGAGCAGTATGCTTGCTGTTGTATCCAAGGCTTTGTGCTAAAAATGAGTCATGGGCTTGCAAAGCTATTGCGCAGGCGGGGCATTTTTCAGGTGTTTGTCCATAAAGCGGACAATTTTTTCATAGACTAAACGCTCGTTTTCGCGCTTGCTGAAGCCATGCCCTTCGTCAGGCAGCAAGACGTATTCCAGCGGAACGTTGTTTTTGCGAACAGCCTCTACAATCTGGTCTGATTCTATCTTCAATACGCGCGGGTCGTTAGCTCCTTGAATAACAATGAGCGGGCGGCTGATATTTTTCGCATGAAACAGCGGCGACTTGTTGTACAGCATGACAGAATCGGCTTGTGGGTCTCCAATTTCACTGTATAGTTCTTTACGTGCAGCCTCCCACCAGGGCGGAATGCTGTTGAGCGTGCGCAGCCAGTTGGAAACACCGAAAATATCAACTCCCAAGGCAAAGGCTTTGGGCGTAAAAGCCAGCGCTGCAAGCGCCATATAGCCGCCGTAGCTGCCGCCGGCAATAGCAACGCGGGTAGTATCTACATAGCCCAGACTTTGCAGGTAGCCTTTAGCAGCGATACAGTCCCTCAGATCAACATCGCCGTGTTTGCGGTCATCGGCAGCAAAAAAGGTCTTGCCATAGCCGAGGCTGCCCCGATGATTGACTGCCAACACGACATAGCCTTGATTGACCATGTACTGGATCAGCGGCGTGTAGCTGAGCCGCGATTGTCCTCCCGGCCCGCCGTGAATCCACAAAACTGCCGGTAAACTCACACCTGCTGCCTTTGCTGCATGAGGTTGATAGAGAATAGAAGGAATTTCGAGGCTGTCGTAAGAGCGGTAGCGAATCACCTGACCAGCCACAAGGTCGTCGGGGTCTATTTCCCGGCTCAGCGAGCGCGTGAGTTTGGTATATTTGCCTGTCGAAAAATTGTACACATATAGGTCATTAGGTGCTTTGGAACTGTTTACGTAGAAGGCCATTAGTTGCTCGCTGTCGGAAATATTGACCGAAGTGATTTCCCCTTCAGGCAGGCGTGGTAGTTCCAGCAGACGATTGGTCGCAGTTTCATACACTTTGATTGCTGTACCTGCATCGCGGTTAATCACCACTACGCGATACTTGCCTGTGCGCGAATAGTACATCTTGTAAATATCCCACGCTGCGCGTGCAATTTCTTCGGTTTTGCCGCTGCTCAGGTCGTAACTTTTGACATATAGGAACTCCGAATCTTCGTCGGTAATAAAGTTCAGTACATGCGACTGTGGCGTGAAGTTGAGCGGGTTTTGTACTACATCCCCTGCCAAAGGATTCACAGGAAGGGTTTTTTTCTGTTGTGTGTCGTAAACATACATTTCCGATCGCCGGCGCGAGATCGTTTTTTGCAGGGCTACGTAGCGTTTGTCGTCCGATACACAAATGGGCTTCATTTCGCCTTCGTTTTGATAAATCATCTGCGCTCCGAAGTCGGCAATATTCATTTCATACAAATCAAACAGCTTTTTGTCGCGGCGGTTAGAGATGTAAAAAAAACTTTTGCGGTCTGCCGCCCACATCAGAAATTCAGACTTAGCCGTAGAATCGGGCGTAATGTTGCGCAGCGTACCGTTCTTTTCTTTCACAAAAAGATTAGTGATTTCGTTGCCGCCACGGTCGCTTTTGAACAGAATGCGCTCATCATCAGGGAAATAAGAAAGCGCGTAAATGGCATTTTCCTTAGAAAAAGTTAGTTGCTTGGGCTGTCCGATGCCGTCTATGTCTATCTCAAAAGCGTTGATAATGCCCGTTTCATTGCTGGAGTACATGATCTTCAGTTCGTTGGGCGAAAACGCGCTGCCAAATATTTTGCGCGTATTTAGAAACTGCTCAACGGTATAGGTTTGCACTTTGGATGCATCGTCTGAGGAGGAGCTTTTATCATCACATGCCCATAAGACGGCGGCGAGACCTGCCCAGAAAGCCAGTCGTAAATAATGCTGCATGAAACTCGTGCAGTTAAAGGATAAAGCAAAAAAGCCGGTTAAAATAGCAGTGAGGTTGATAAGCACGAAAAGATAGTATTTCGTTGGTAAAGTACCAAACTTTTCCTGTAGCCAAGATATTCGCCGCTGTCGCCAACCTTTTTCTTGCCTTTTATTTTACTCAATATTAATTTTGTGTTAAATTTGCGTTAATAAATCACTAAAACAAGTTCTTAGACATGATGAAAAAAGCAAAAATGATGGTTGCTGCTGCAGCAGTAGTACTGTTCAGCAGCGTAGCAATGGCAGCTGACGATCCTCAAAACAAAGTAGTTAAAAACGCCGGCAAAGGCACTTGGGTAGTTGAAAACAACGAACAAAACCCGAATCTTTCTATCATTCGTATCTATAACGAACAAAACGAGGTTATATACGAAGAACAGCTAAAAGGTGATTATGTACGCGCCAGCAGAAAGATGCAGCGCAAACTGAACAAGTTGCAAGATGCGCTGGTAAATAAACAATTGATTAGCAAGAGTTTATGATTTGCATTTCCCTTCGGTAACGGCACTTTTTAATGCTCTCCTGCCGTTACCAACCCGCCTGCGGGGAATTGGTATTTTTTCGCTTTCTTAGCACCATGAACCGCTACGACCACCCTTTTTTCAATCCTGAAATCAAGCCGGCGCTCATTGTTATCAACATCCTGATGGGGCTGCTGTTGCCCTTTGTCATTATTGCCGGAACGCTTGCCGCATTGGTCAAACCCCTCAAAACTTACTTTCTGGAAGGCAACTGGATAGAAACCATTGTCGTCATTATTGCCGGGCTGGGTTTTCCCTCCCTGATTATTTGGTCACTGTTTGCCACTTGGTCGCGTTTCAAAAAAGAGGAGTACAAAGGCGCATTCATCGCTGCCGTTTACCCGATCGCTTTTGCAGGCATCATGGTCGCGCTTTGGGCGCTCATTTCGCTGATAGACTGGTTAGTTGGGCTGGTGATGTAATGCTAAAATTCAGCCGCGGTAAGCTATGATATAAAGCGTAACGCGCCTTTTTAGCGTGCGTAATGTGGCCTACCTCAATTTTTCTAAACCTACCCCTTGACAATCAAATAATTACTTCTCCCAAAACGTATTGGCATCATCAAACTGCCCTTTGAAGCGCAGCCTGTCGTACTCCTTATAGGCGACCCACAAATTTTTGGCAGCCCGCAAAAAACGCCCTGTAAAGAGCAGATTCAATACCGTAAGCGCACGCGGAGCCAATTCGCCGATGCGCGAGGCATGGGTCAGGTGGTCGTTTTCAAACAGCACGCGGTTGCGGCGCGTCGGCGGAAATTGAACGGGCAACTTATTTTCCTTGTCGCGGACGATGATATTCACCCCATCCCACCAGCCTTCGCGGGCTTCGGCTTCCTGCGCTGCCGTCATGTTGGTTGGATGGCAAGGGGTGTAGGACTCAAAAATGAGTTTGTATTCGGGATGCGTCGCCAGAAAATCGCGGTTGGCTTGGCGCACGTGCAAGTAGTTGCTGTCATCCACGATGATTACCGCCTCGTCGGTCAGGTGGGGCATGGCCAATTGCAGACACATCAGTTGGCTGCGGTAGTCGTGCGGTCCATCAATGAAAAACACGCCGATTTTGCGCCCTTGCGTATATTCGGCAAGATTTTCCAGCGCATCCTCGTAGTCCATATTAATCAGATGCGCATTGGTCAGCTCCAGCTTTTGGCGACGATCCAATAGGATGTTCATGTTTTTCTTTTCAGGGTCGTGCGCCTGAAAATTGTCAATGCCAAAGCAAGGCACTGTCGGGTTCGCGCCCGCCACCGAAAGCAGCGTAAGCCCCTGAAAAACACCAATTTCCAGATAGCAAGCATCTTCTTTGCCTTCCAGAAGCGCGGTAAAACCCTGCAAAGCGGCTATCATGCGTTTGCCTGAATAGCCCGTCAGCAAAGGAGACGGAAAAGCATTGACAGGATTTTTTTCTACCTGTTCAATTACCTGTCGGATACGGTCAATCATTGCGCTACTTTGGCGAGTTCGTTTTTCAGATGGTTAATTACGTCAATTTCGTAGGCATCTACCCCGTTGATTTCGGCAAGGAAATAAGACACCCAGTCGGTCAGGTGGATAAAATGCAGGGTTTGGGCTGCCAGCGAATGTCCTTGCAAATGCAGATGCACCACATCGGCAGTCAGTTGGCGGAATATCGGCTCACAAACCGCCAGCCGAATGTCCACACGGGGGTGGTTGTGTGTAGAGCGCAGCAAAATCACCAGCGACTGTTGCAGGTGCTGCGCAGGTAATCGCCAGCCAACTAATTCGTTATGGTTCATTTCAGGGAACACGTTCACGTGCGCCATCTGCTTGGCATTTTCGTTGATTTGCTGCTGAAAACGCAGCGCCAATGCGCCCAAACGTTCATCGGAATAAATAAACGGCAATCGTCCGGCACACTTGGCGGCAATTTCGCGGGCGCTTTCCTGAATTGTGTTTTGCGAGGCGTGTACCAGCGCCGCGCCTTCGTCTATGTCGGCAGCGAGCGAGGCAGGAGCCAGCCCAAGATTCATCAACACATACAACTGTTGGATGAGCGAATAAGCCAGAAACTGACGCGGACAGGGTTTTTCAAAAGGCATCAGCACCAAATCCCAGCCCTTGGACTTTGCCAAATCTGCCAGTTGCCCACCCGTAGTGATTGCCACGATTTTTGCGCCTCTTTGCGCCGCTTGTCGTACCACAGTCAGCGTTTCTTCGGTATTGCCCGAATGCGACGAAGCCAGCAGCAGGGTATTTTTGCCTACCCATGCAGGCAAATCATAGCTTTTCAGAATTTCCAAAGGTACGGGCAGGGTTTGCGCCGTCAGCGTTTTAACGATGCTGCCGCCAATGCCCGAGCCGCCCAGCCCGGCAATTACTGCCTGACGGATTTCGGTAACAGGGGCGGTCAGCTGTTGCGATTTGCCTAAGGTAACAGCCTGCGAAACCTGCGCAGGATAGCCTTCAATCAGTGTACGGATGAGTTCGCTCATGGTGTTTGATTCGTGCAAAAATACTTACTTTGTCTGCAAATCATTGAAACAAAGCATACTTCGCGGGCTTTGCGGTTAAAAAGGCTCTACCGAAAAGAGCGCAATAATTTTTCGCAAAGTCAGCAGAGAAATATTACCCGTTGCAAGATTCACAATGGCATTATTTCGGTATGAGCGTTTCGATGATTTCAAACAGAGGCTGTCCAAAAAGACGAATGTAGCACAGACTTCAGCCTGTAAATACTTGATTATCAATCAATTAAAAAATTACAGACTAAAGTCCATGTTACTTTTTGGACACCCTCATCCTTACTTATGGACAATGGAGCGACGTGCAACGATTGACTTTCATTTGCACGCAAAGCACTCGCGCCTGTATGTAATAAATGCTTGCCAACAAAACCAATCTGAAATAATCATCTACGATTCCATGCTTCCCCGCATTACTATCATTACCCCTTCGTTCCAACAGGCACACTTCTTAGAGCAAACCATTGCGTCTGTATTAGCGCAGAACTATCCCGATTTGGAGTTTTTTGTGATAGATGGCGGCAGTACCGATGGTTCGGTGGAGATTATTCGCCGCTATGAGTCGCGCATCAGTTGGTGGGTCTCCGAAAAAGACAAAGGGCAGAGCGATGCCATCAACAAGGGGCTGCAACGGGCTACGGGCGATATTATCACCTGGCTCAACAGCGATGATTTGCTGCTGCCCGATGCACTGCACAAAGTTGCGCAACTCTTTGTCGCGCACCCGCAGGCTTGGGTCGTACATGGTAAAACACAGCTCTTCGGCGAGGGTTTTCCCATACAGGAAAAGGGCGCACCGGTGCCTTGCCCGGAAGCACTCTATCTTGGAAAATTACCATTTCCGCAGCCTTCTTCTTTTTTCAGCCGCGAGGCGTTGCAAGCTGTCGGGCTGATAGATACTTCCCTGCACTATGGCATGGATTATGACTTTTTTTTGCGGATGTATTTGCAGGGAGGCGCGTTTATCGCCACCGATGCGCTGCTTTCAGGCTACCGCCTGCACAAAGACGCAAAGGGGGTGGCGGTGCAAGCGCGATTTGCACAGGATTATGCCCGCATCTTTGCTCGATTGCTTAACAGTCTTCCTGCAAACGAACAACTGATGTGTCAGGCAAGCACCGCCGCTCTGCCTGTAGCAAATGAAACAGTAAAATACCTTATCAAAAGGACACTATCAAATGCTGTTTTGCAGGCAGCTTTATTAGAAAATGCGCTTGCGCGGCTGAGTTTTCTCTATGAAGCGGCGGCGCTGCACGAAGCGCAAAAACTAGCGGGTTTCCTGTCGCGCCATGCCCCTGATTTTTGCAAGCTGCATCCCGAAATAATACAAATAGGTATTCGCAGCAAACTCCCTGCGTGGCTGATTCGTGGGTTGCGGTTGTTGAGGTAGATGGGGATACCATGTAAAAGTTTACCGGCAATGCGGATCAGTAGTTAGACAGTTCCTACGGGATAAAAACTGCACGGTAGATGATTGATTTTCAACATAAAATAAATCATTGATAATCAGCAACCAAAAGGTCTATTCACTGATACAACGAGACAAAGAATTAGCGGGATTGGTTAAATTTAGGGTTTGAGCAGGTAAAAACGTTCGCCTGATTTGCTGTCTACAATACTATCGGTAATCATCGGCTGGATGGTCGGCGGAACAATTGCGCTTTTAGAAGCAATCAGATAGCCCATGCGATGCTTGCGAATAAAGTCCGCCTGACTCTGCGGGATGCTTTGAAACGTACCCTTGGCCTTCTGCTGATTGACGAATTGGGTGAAGGCCATGAGGGCGAGGTCGTAACGACGTAGGCGCGGAACTTCTGGTACTTCAAATGTAGAAATAGAAAACGATTGTGCCGTAGGGTGCAGCAAAGGTAAATATTCACCCATTTGTACCATAATTGGCAAATGACTTTGAAAGGTTTTAACATATTCATTAGCATGTAAAATAGACACACCCCAACCGTTAATTTTTGATGTGATTTTTTGTGATGCAAGCCTACTTAGAAAGCTAAAATCATATGAACGGTCATGACTAAAGTAGTACTTTTGCGTACTATAATGCCTATTGTAATTGATGCCTATAATTAAAATTAAGCCAATAAGGGCGGTTACATAGCGGAATGTGTTTACATGAGGCTTTATAATTAATGTGTTCAATTGAAGAATAAGCGACAGATTCAGCATACTAAAGGTGGGATGTGTAAAAAACTGAAATGCTTCTAAATTCGGTGAAAGCAATGCCCAGTTAGTGGCGCCAGCAATTATAACAGAGCCAATTACTATAAAATTGCGTAAAGAGATGCTTTGAAGAGGTTGAAAACCTAAAACTATTAATAGTAATAGCCACGACCAGTATAATACGCCAATATGAATGAATAAGCCAATAAATAGGTTAAACTTTGTTTTAATAGTTAGCCAATCTAATTTAATGACGTTAGCAAGCAGTTCGCTTGGTCCGCCTGATTCCACACCTCGTAGTCCCAGTATCAAAAAGAAAACGCTTATGATAGCTAAGGCTGAAAGAGCGGCGATTGTATCCCAGAGCCAATCTCGCATGTTAGTTTGACGAATTAGCCAAAGAATTAAAGCGCTTAACATAATTCCACCAGCTACAGTGGGTAGCGCTACTGTGGTAACAATACTAATAGATAATATTAATACTGTCGCTTCTTTGTATTTTGTACGCTGTAAAAGCAATAAAAAAGCAATGGCATACAAGTAATAGGGTCCGGTTTTCTTTCCAATAAAATCTAATAAATCACTACGAATATCTTCTGATAGTGCTAAAAATGGATGCGCCTTGTACCACTCTAAAAACACACCATTAACGAATAAAAGCCCAAAGCAAAGTATAGATAACCACCATGTAATTGAGTGGCTTTTTTCTATCCATGCCAAAATACCTATTAGAACGAGGCAGTGAAACAGAGGCACATTAACTGCCATAAGTAATACAAGTGAAGGCGTTTGAAATGCCTCAATAAATAAACCATTAAGCCATAATTCGTAATAATGATACAATGTTATTCCCTCATAAGCGCCGCTTAGTTTCATATCTATGCCCCAAGCGCTTTCAATTCCAGTAGTAACTAACGAGGAAATTACTCTTGTGTAAAAAACACTATCCCCAAAAGGAATATGATACTTCATCGGGCCGCCTGGCCAGAAGAAAAAATAAGCCTCCCAGCCATAACACAATAGCGTACCCAGCAACAGTGCGCCTATATGATTGCCTGTAATTTCAAATCCCAGAAAAGGTTTACGAATAGTATCTTGCTTAGGCCAATATTGGTACAAAAAGTAGGCGGCAGGGAGTAACCACAAAATATTAATGGTACGTCCGCCTGATTTGATGATTGCATATAGCGCAATCCATACGGTCATCCCGATAAAGGCGCTGAAGAACAGTTCAGAGAAAAAGCGATCGGTAATACCCAGTCGCCAGCGAACCAGTCTGCCTGTCAGGAAAAAAACAAGAAGCGCCAGCAACAACTGACCATAGTGCAGCAGTACTTCGGGGAAAATATTCATGGCTAATCAGCAGTCGGGGTTAAGGATTTTCTGAAAATAAAGTGATAAATATAACCTGCCAGTACGATGGCATAAATCTGTAAAAAAGGATAGCTCATCACAAAATGGCGGTATTCAATGCGCCTAAGAACTAATGGGCATAATAATACAACATAGAGCGCCATTGAAGCCAGCATCAGGTCTTTTGCCGATAATTGGCGGCGGTTAGTCGTTATGTAAACAAGCAAGCCAAGCAATCCGCCTGTCCATACAAAGTAGTACAAAGCGCTGTATAATATTCGGAAAATTTGTTTTTCTGTTGATAAAGCTGCAAAGGTTTGCGGCGTCAAATTATAAGTGCCGCTATGCAGCAAAAATTTGGGCAATAATCGCAGTGGCGCTATAATGTGATAATAAATCGGCTTTTCTGTGATAAACGCTTGCCTGTAAGCGCGCAGTTTGGCATAGGCTACCGAATCGGCGTAGCGAGCGAGCGCAGGCGATATGCCCGCCGAGTCGGCCAAATGATACCATTTTTTGAGTATCCTGAGCGAATCGGCATTGTAGGCGGAGGTAAACACATAATCGGGCAAATCTTCCATTTGCCGATACTTGTTAGGAACGGTTTGCCGTGTTCGCACATCTACAAAAAGCATCATCTCCGCCGCCGGATTCCAGGATACAAAATCCCCGCCCCATGCCTGCACAAACTCCATCAGCGCCAGAAAACGCCCCTCAGGCAATCCGGCATGTGCATCGGTAACTAATGGTATCAAGCGTCCGAAATGCAAATAATTCCGAACAATCCATGCGGTTTCCACAACAACAAATACCGATGCGAAAGCAATTCCTTTCGCCAGCGCTCGTCGCCAGTGGCGGCGGCATTCCCAGAGCAGCGACACACCCAGCAAAAAAAACAGCGGCAACAAGTAAGGACGCAAAAAAACAGCCCAAGTAAAAAAAGCGCTTGCAGCGACTAACGCTTTCTCTGACTGTGTGCCTGTTAGGAAATACAAGCCCAAAATCAGCGCCGAGACGGCAAAACTTTCCGTGAGAATAATCCAGTCGTAGTAGGCTACGAAAGTATTGAGGCTGTAACTGATAACTACCGCCACGAAAAGCCACTTTTGCGCAAACAGCCTGTAGGCGATAAGCGCCAGCGCATAAGCGGCAAGCGTCGCCAGTCCCCATTGCAGCAAATAAATTATGTTAAGAGCGGTTGTTTCCTCAAAGAAAAACAGGAGCGGCGCAATCACCCAATCATAGCCCGGCGTTCTGCCTGCATAGGGTATGCCCGTTATTTTGGCATAAGTTCCATGTTTTGCCAACTCATATGAAGTATGCAGATAGTCTTGAGAATCAGTAGCCAAATTGCCCAGCAGCCCGTCGCTAAGGCTATATTCCCCCAGCCAAAACAGTCCTCCAGCCGCTATCAGGCGCAATACAAACACAACCGCCAGCCAAAAATAAACGCGGTTAGGGGGAGGTAAAACAAAAGAATAAGACATTTAGCGATAAAACAGGTGTATTTTCAATAAATCTAACGGGATTTTAAACATGTCAGAAAAATTAATCTTAGAAGCGCCCACTTCATACCATTCGCTAAGCGGATGCTCATAGATCCTGCCAAAAGAATATTGATAACCTAACTTTTGCTGCAAGCGCTTGATTATTTCCACATCTACCAGCCAACGCGAAATAAAAGGCTGCTCAAAGATACCCTGTCGCACATCATTGGTCAAAAATAGTTTAGCGCCGCACTGGGTATCGTAGAAAGGCAATTGCAGCGACCAACTGATTAGCGTAGCGAAAAAACGACCGATGATATGCCGCATCGTGCGTCGCTCAATAGTGGCCCCCATGCGTTTGACGCGCGAGCCGCAAACCATACTGTAACTATTTTGGGCGATAATATCAGCAAGCGCTTGCATTTCGGTAAGCGGCGTGGCAAGGTCTGCATCCAAAAAACCTACATAAGCTACTTCATAGTGAGCTATTAGGTAGTTAATGCCTTCCCGAATACTTTCGCCTTTTCCTCTATTTTCCTGGCGATCTATCACAGCTATCCGCGCAGGGCAGGCAGCGGCTAAGCGATGCAATAGCTCCGAAGTATTATCTTTGCTGCCGTCATTGACAAAGCAAAAAACAAAATCTCGGCGTTGTGCCGCAAAGTCAAGGAAAGTTTGAACCGGCAGTCGGCTCCCTTCATTAAAACACGGAACAGCGACTCCAATTTTTGGCATAAAATATGACCTGTATTTTTCCTGCAAAATGCATTAATTTTACGAAAAAGAACCGCTTAACCGCTCCATGCAGCCAAAAACACCCCACATTAGCATTGTCAGCCCTGTTTACAGAGCCGAGCAGATAGTGGATTTGCTGGTGCGGCGCATCAGCGAAGAGGTAGGGAAAATCACACCAGACTACGAGATTATTCTGGTGGAAGACGGCAGCCCCGATGACTCATGGGCGGCGATTGAGCGGAATTGCAAAAAGGACAGCCGCGTAAAAGGCATTAAACTAAGCCGCAACTTTGGGCAGCATTATGCGATTACCGCAGGACTTGACCACGCACAAGGCGAATGGGTCGTTGTCATGGATTGTGATTTGCAGGACAGACCCGAGGAAATAATCAACCTTTACAACAAAGCAAAAGAAGGTTATGATATTGTACTGGCGCGTCGCCACGAACGTCAGGACACGCTTTTTAAACGTTTTTTCTCATGGGCATTTTATCAAATATTATCTTATTTGACTGGTACAAAACATGACCCTGCGATTGCTAATTTTGGTATTTATCATCAAAAAGTTATTCAGGCAGTCTGCCAGATGCGGGAGAGTATCCGCTATTTTCCAACAATGGTCAAATGGGTGGGGTTTCGCTCTATAAAACTAAATGTACAACATGCCGAAAGAGAAATAGGTAAAACATCTTACAATTTTAAGCGGCTGTTATATCTTGCAATGGATATTATACTTGCCTACTCCGATAAACCTATTAGATTAACTATTAAATTGGGTTTTATTATTTCCATCGCAGCATTTGTTTTAGGCATTATTACATTAATACAGTATCTGACAGGTGTTATTACTATTCCCGGCTATGCAAGTTTGATTTTATCTATTTGGTTTTTTTCAGGACTTATTATTATGACTTTGGGAGTCATTGGACTCTATATCGGAAGAACATTTGAAGGTGTTAAAAAGAGACCTATTTATATTTTAAGCCAATCAGAAAATTTATTATGATTAGTTATCTTTCTTTTGATTCAGATTTATTTGGATATAAAGTAGGGCTTTTAAATAATTGCACAGATTTATCAAAAAAAATATATATCGCTCAACAAGAGAATTATAAGCTCTTGTATTTGAAATCCGAAACTATTTTTGATAAAACAGAAATCATATCTAATCATGGATTCTTAGCTGATATTAAGGTAGTTTTTACAAAAAATACAGATAGTACAAAATCTTTGTCTTTTGGTGTAGACACGTATGATTCTTTATCTCTTAATAATGATTTATTAGAACTTGCATATCAGAGTGGAGAACATTCACGTTTTTTTACAGATAAGAAATTTATAAAGGATGAATTTAAAAAGTTATATTATACTTGGATTGAGCGATCTGTAAAAAAAGAAATAGCAGATCATGTTCTCGTTTGCTATGATAAGGAAAAGATTATCGGATTACTTACGCTAAAATTTATTAATGATAGATCTGATATAGGTATTTTAGCAGTTGATAGAGGTTATCGGGGTAAGCGTATAGGGGAAAGTCTGGTAGTCAAAGCATTGCAAATGAGTAAAGATGCAGGTTGTTCAATCATACAAGTGGCTACTCAGAAAGAGAACAGCAACGCATGTAATTTTTATCATAAACAAGGCTTTCTTATTGAAAAAATAGAGTACATTTATCATTTTTGGTTGTAACTTATAAATA
>NZ_JBRCHD010000058.1:0-89923 GCF_053489755.1 Rhodoflexus sp. | reverse complement strand
CGTCGTATTTCAGCGCGACACCCGCGCCCCAACCGTCAATGACCTGACAGGCTGGCGCTTTCTTTCGGCAACGCAAATAGAAATCACTTTTTCCGAACCCGTAGAGCCGATTACGGCGCAGTTGGTCAATAACTATTCGCTTAATAACAACATTGGTTTTCCTTTGCGGGCAGAGCGCAATCCGCTGAATACCAACATTGTAGTAATTACTTTTGCGCAGCCTATTCCTGCCAATACGCCGCTGACTCTTCGCATAACGGGCGTACGCGATTTGGCGGGCAACGTGATGAGTACTAATAACATTGCCGTTCGGTATGACCCTGACGCGCCCGAGTGGCAGCAACTCTTGCACCGCTCATCCACCGTTTTGGAGTTGCGATTCAGCGAGCCGTTGGGCGCAACAAGTATCCTCACATCTAACTTTGAGCTGACTAATACAACTGATAATCAGATTATTAGCATTGCATCGGCAACGCTTTGTCCGGTGAATACTGCAATAGTTTACCTGACAACTGCCGTAGCTTTACCCGATGATAAAAATTTCAGCCTGCAAATTCAAAATATTGCCGATTTGGGTGGCAACAGAGTGGCTACGCAATCGCGCACATTCAACACAATTGCCCCCAAAGTAGGAGAGGCGTTTATCCTTAACCGTAATGAAATAGAAGTTCGTTTCACCGAAGCTGTTCAAGCGGCAAGCGCTTCATTGGCAAGCAATTACGCATTATCAGGCATTAGCGGCGCGCCTATGGTGCAGATTATTTCACCAACCGTTGTGCGCCTGACTTATCCCAACCCAATGGCGCAAGAGCAGAGCTATTCCCTGACCGTTCGCAATGTGGCGGACTTGAACGGCAACACCATGAATCCTGCCACGCAAAGTTTGACTTTTGCAACCTATGTGGCGCAGGTTTTTCCGCGTACATCTAAGTTGCTTGAAATTGTATTTTCCGAAGAAATGCCTACGGCGGCTGCGGAAAATGCGAACAGCTACTTTTTGAACGGCGATACTAATTTAAAGCCTGTTTCAGCGGTGAAGAGTACGCAAAACCCGGCGATTGTAACGCTTTTCTTTGCCGATGATTTTATTGAAAATCAGACTTATACGATTACTTTGGGAGGTTTTGAGACCGCCTGCCGTCGTTTTGTGCCGCAGTCGGTACATGAGTTTACCTTAGACCGCCGCCCGCCGCAAGCGACCGCCGTGCGCGTGTTGGCAACTGACCGCATCTTGGTTATTTTCAATAAAGCCTTAGACCGCGCTACCGCCGAGGCGTTGAACCATTACGAAATTTCAGGCGGCATCGGCAGACCGACAAGCGCAGTGTTGCGCGGCACAGAGGTAGAACTCAGGTTGGCTAATCGTCTGGAAGATGGCGTCAGCTATACGCTTACGGTAAGCAATGTGCAAGATGTTTTGCGCAACACCATGAGTCCCGCTACGCTGACTTTTCGCCGTCCGCCGCAGCCGCGCCGCAATGAGTTGATTATCACCGAAATTCTGGCTGACCCTACCCCTGCGGTAGGTTTGCCTGAAACCGAATTTGTAGAAATTTACAACAATTCCGCTACGCCTTTTGACCTGCTGGGAATCAAATTTGCCGATGAGTCGGGCGCAACGGCGCTGGGCGATGGCAGCATTGCCCCGGGTGAGTATGTCATTCTCTGCCCTGCCAATGCGGTGGAACAATGGCAGCCTTTCGGGCGCGTGATTGGGCTAAATCCTTGGCGAGCTTTGACCAATTCCGGCGAAAGCATCCGTCTGTTGGATATTGATGACAAAGCAATTGACTCTGTCCGTTACAGCGATAGCTGGTACCGCGACGCTGTAAAGCGCAATGGCGGCTGGACATTAGAACGCATTGATTTACAAGAAAATAGCTGTGAACCTGCCAATAACTGGTTCGCTTCCACAGACGAGCGCGGGGGAACGCCCGGCGCGCAAAATTCACTCTTTGGCAACCATCCCGACAAAACGCCGCCGCGCATTGCCTCTTTTACAGCAACCGATGCACAAACCCTGCAAATCCGATTGACCGAGCCTGTCAGCCGCGCTATCTTATCCCAAACGGCGAACTATCGCTTGTTGGGCGATGGAGCGCCTTCCATACAAACCGTTACGCCTTCCGATACGCTCAACATTCGCCTGCGACTCTCTGCGCCTTTGGATAGCGCAAGGCAATATCTGTTGATTATCAACAATATAGCGGATTGCATTGGCAATGTGGCGGCAGATACGGCGCGCATCGGCATTGGCAGGAGCGCGCGCCCCCGCGATTTGCGCATCAGCGAAATTATGGCGAATCCTAACCCGCCTGCGGGCAGCCCAATTACAGTGAATTGGGGCGAATACATAGAAATTACCAACCTTACGGGCGACCTTATCAGGCTGAATACCATACGGTTAGGTTATGAAACCCGCCTCTTCGCACTGCCGAATCGCACGATTGCGCCTGATGAATCCTTAGTGCTGACAAGTACTACTCGCGCCGCCAACTTCGGCGGTCGTGGGGTAGGGATTGCGAGCTTCCCGACGCTGGCGGACGGCGGCGCGCAGCTTTCGCTCACCGATACTTCGGGGGTTGAAATTGACGCGGTGCGCTATGCTTCCACCTGGTACGGCGATGCGGACAAGCAACGCGGCGGTTGGAGTTTGGAAATGATTGACTTGACCAACTTTTGCGCCGAAGAGCAGAACTGGCGGGCTTCGGCGCATCCGAGCGGGGGGACACCCGGCGCGCCAAATTCGGTGCGGGGTGCGGTGCAGGACAACACGCCGCCCCGCGTAACTTCGGCAACGCTGCGCAACGAGCGCGAAATTGAGGTGCAGTTTTCTGAACTTATCACGGCGGAAACCATTCGGCAAATCGCCTCTTACACCCTTACGCAGGGCGCGCAAATCGGCGAAATACGGGTGATTAGTCGCCGTCAGGCGCGCCTTTTGTTGCGGCAGCCTTTGAACCCCGCGCTGACCTATCGCCTGCAAATCAGCGGCTTACGCGATTGTGCGGGCAATCTGCTTACGCCTTTTGCTCAAAACTTAGGCATCGGGCGCAATCCGCAGCGCGGCGAATTGCTCATCACCGAAATTCTGGCAGATGAAACGCCCAAAATCGGTTTACCGCTGGCGGAGTTTATTGAAATTTACAACAATTCCGACGAGCTTATCAGTCTTCAAAATGTGCAATTGAGCGATGACAACTCAACGATTCGCTTGCCGAATGTATTCCTTTCGCCGCGTCAGTATGCGGTGCTGTGCGCTACTTCGCGCGTGGATAGTTTCCTGCTGTATCGCCCCGAGCCGCAGCGCGTGATTGGCGTTGCGAGTTTCCCGTCGCTGAGTAATACAGGCGAGCGTTTAGCGCTGTCTGTCAATGGTTTAGTATTGCATGAAGTCAGTTATCGCGCCGATTGGCACGCCGATGCCGTAAAGCGCAACGGCGGTTGGAGTCTGGAAATGATTGACACCGACAATCTTTGCAGCGAAGCCGAAAACTGGACATCCTCGGTTCATCCAAGCGGCGGAACGCCCGGTCAGCCCAATTCGGCGGCGGCTTCCAATCCCGACCGCACATCGCCCGAACTTGTAAATGTACAATTAACAGGCGTCAATCTGACGCTGACTTTCAGCGAGCGCATGGACAGCGCCGCATTGGGTACGCTGGCTAACTATCGGATAGAACCTGCAATTGCCATTCGCAGTATGGATTTGCAAAGCAACCGAATTGTGCGACTGACATTAGCGGAAGCGCCTCTGGCAGGGCGTTTATACGAAATTATTTTGACGGAGAATCTGCGCGATTGTGCGGGTAATCCGTTGAGCGCGAATAGTTTGCGCACTACTTTTGGCATCGGTCGTGCGCCGGCGCGTCATGAGTTACTCATTACAGAAATCATGTCCGACCCTTCGCCGCCTGTGCAACTGCCTGACCGTGAGTACATTGAGCTTTACAACAATACCGATGCGCTCATCAGTCTGGCGGGTGTTTCGTTTACCAAACCTGAAAGTAATTTTAGTTTGCGCCTGCCGCCGCTGGCGATGGCCGCCCGTAGCTACATCGTATTGGCCAATACAAGCGCCGCCCCGCAAATTGCGGCTGCTGTTCCTGCAGCGCGGGTAGTAGGCGTAGCGAATTTTCCTTCGCTGTCCAATAGTGGCGAGTTGCTGGAAATCAGGCACTTAGGCGCATTGATTTACAGCGTTAATTATCAGGTTTCTTGGCATGAGGCAGCCAAACGCGATGGCGGTTGGAGTTTGGAAATGATAGACACCGACCAACCTTGCCAACAGGCAAGCAACTGGATTTCGTCCGTTGATGCGCGCGGAGGAACGCCCGGCACAGCAAACAGCGTGCGCCGCCCGAATCCCGACCGCACACCGCCGCAAGTACAGGAAGTGCGCGTGTTGAATGAACGCCTGTTGCGTATTACTTTCAACGAACCGATGGACAGCACAAGTCTATTGTCGCGTGCTAACTATCAGTTTGCCAATGGTTTGCTGGTAGATTCGGTACAGGTATTGAACGAGCAGACGGTTGTGTTGCAACTGTTCCGTGCGATGGAGCGCGGCGCGCTGAACCGCCTGACCGTGCGCGATGTCAGGGATTGTTCCGGCAATGCGATTGTTCCAGCAGATTTCAACTTTGGATTGGGCGCAACGCCCCAAAAGTTTGAATTGCTGATAACCGAACTTATGCCCGACCCTTCGCCTGTGGTGGGTTTGCCCGAATCGGAATATGTGGAAATTTTCAACGCAAGCGATAAGGTATTGAGCCTCAATGGCGTACGCCTGAACAATGCAAACGGCACAACAGGCGTGCTGCCCGATGTAAATATATTGCCGCAAAGCTATATGATATTCTGTCCAAGCACTTCGGTGGCGGCTTTCCGCGCTTTCCTGCCCGAAGATCGCGTAGTAGCCCCGAGCCGCTGGGCTGCTTTAAGCAATACTTCCGATGTAATGCAATTGCGCAATGCTTCGGGCTTATTGCTACATCAGGTTGCTTACCGCGCTACATGGATAAGCGACGCGCAGAAACGCGACGGCGGATGGAGCTTGGAAATGCGCGACACGGGCAACCCTTGTGCAGGCAGCGCCAACTGGGAGGCTTCTGTACATCCTTCGGGGGGCACGCCTGCCGCAGCGAACAGCATCCGCAGCGCCCTGACTGACAGCCAAGCACCGCAAATTCAGCGCGTAGAAACAGCAGACGGGCGCACCGTGCGGGTTGTTTTCAACGAAGCAATTGATAGTCTGGCAGCGGTACAGGCAGTATATCTGCTCAACAATTCGCTGACTATCAGTAATATATCGTTCCTTTATGCACAACCTGATGAGGTGTTACTCACGCTTCCGCAGGTGCTTGCACCGGGCGAGCGGGCAACGTTGCAAGTCCGTACCTTGCGCGATTGTGCAGGGAATACGCTGTTTCATTCGCCTGTCATTCCCTTTGTCGTGCCGCAGGAGGCAGCACTTGGCGATTTGATTATCAATGAAATACTGTTCAATCCGCCGCCGAATGGGGTTGATTTTGTAGAGATTTACAACAAATCCGACAAGTTCATCAACCTGCAAAACTGGGTGATTGCCAATGCCACAACCAACCGCGTCATCACAACGGAAATGCGCATCATGCCGCCGCAGAGCTATTTGGTGCTGACACCTGACTTAATCAGGCTGAAACAGCAATACAGCCGCACGATTGATTCATTAGTGCAGATCGTAAGTCTTCCGTCATACAACGACAGCGAGGGTTCAGTGCGTCTGCTGACCCCGCAGGGCGTACTCATGGACAGATTGGACTATGAGGAACGCTGGCATTTCCCACTGTTAGAACGCAGAGAGGGCGTTTCTTTGGAGCGAATTTCGTTCAATGCGCCTACACAAGACCGCAACAACTGGTTTTCAGCCGCCGCGCCGTTTTTTGGTACGCCGACTTTCCTGAATTCCCAATCGGAGCGGCAAAGGGCGTTGGCTACGCTGAAAGATTGTTTTCGTATTGAAAATCAGGTATTTACACCCGACGGCGACGGCTTTCAGGATTTCATGCGGCTGCATTTGGACTGCGCCGCAACGGGCGGTGTAGCCACCATCAAAATTTTTGACGCTGCCGGCAGACCCATGAAAACCCTGCTCAATCAGGAAACGGTTGCGCCGGGTATGTTTCTTGCATGGGACGGAACGACCGACAATGGCTCAAAAGCCCGCATCGGTCCGTATTTGCTGATGATTGAACTCTTTGATTTACAGGGAAATATCAAGCGCGAACAGTTGAAGGTGGTTGTAGGGGCGCAGTAGGTATTGTACTATTATGAATTGCATCATTAGTAAATCGAGGCTGTCCAAAAAGTAACACGGACTTTAGTCTGTGATTTGCTAATCGCTTGATTATCAAATAGTTGCAGAATGAAGTCTGTGCTACATTCGTCCTTTTTGGACAGCCTTAGGAAAAGGGGCAGGGATAATTTCAATGCTACCAATATGTAATCCCTGCAGGGTAAAAACTGCATAGCATATGATTCATTTCAGCATAAATATTATGCAAAGGCTTCTTCTGCTACTTCCTCCTCTTGTCCTACGATAAGCGGATTCATCAGCAGGGCGAAGCGGTTGGCCGCAAAGGCAGGCTCTACCATGCCCTTGACCATGTCAATGTAAACAGGCGGATTATGAATCTCCTCCAACAAGATGCGGTAGCCCATGCCCTCTATGTATTGCTTCTGACGCACGGTGTAGATCTCATCGCGCTTGGGCAGTTGTTTGAACACATCAAAAATATTGGGGTACATGGAAAAATCTGCGTTGATGCAAACGACTTTGTCTCCAGGTGTGAACATAGCAAAATATTAAAACATTAATTAACTAACTCGAACATTTTCTGCGCTTTATCAAACTGAAATCCGGCAACGATGGTTTCAATTTTTTGGCGAATCTCAGCATTGCAGAGGTTGCCGATGCTGCCCTCGTGCGTATGTGATAACGTCATATCCGGGTGGAAATTGCCTTCTTCTATGATAAGTCCAATTTTTTTGTAAGCATCGCGAAAGCTCATTCCCGATAAAACTTCCTTGTTGACAGCCTCTACGCTGAATAAGTATTTGTACTTTTCCTCGCTGATGATGGTTTCACGGACGATGATGCGCTCTAACATGTACATCGCAAGGTCAATGCAATCGTTCAGTTCTGCAAAAGCGGGCAGGAAGTTTTCCTTGATTAATTGCAAATCGCGGTGATAGCCCGAAGGCAGATTGGCCAATAGCATGCCTATTTCGGCAGGCAGCATTTGCAGGCGATTGCACTTGGCGCGGATCAGTTCGAACACATCAGGGTTCTTTTTATGTGGCATAATGCTGGATCCCGTTGTCAGTTCTCGTGGAAAAGTCAGGAAATCCATGTTCTGGCACATATAGAGGCATATATCGGCAGATAGTTTGCCCAAAGTAGCCGCTACGCTGCCCATGGCCGTTGCCGTAATGCGTTCAGTTTTGCCGCGAGTCATTTGTGCGTAAACGCTGTTGTAGTTCAGATCGGAAAAGCCCAGCAGTTCGGTTGTCAGGCGGCGATTCAGAGGGAACGAAGAGCCGTAGCCGGCTGCAGACCCCAAGGGATTCTGGTCGGCGGTGCGGTAGGCAGCCTGTAATACGAGCAGGTCATCAGCCAGACTTTCGGCATAGGCACCGAACCACAGGCCAAAACTGGACGGCATCGCCAGCTGGAAATGCGTGTACCCCGGTAAGAGTACGTGTTTGTAGATTTCACTTTGTTTGATTAATAAATCCACAAAGTCTGTAATATTTTCTACCAATCGCTGAATTTCGGCGCGAATGAATAGCTTGATGTCTGTTAGTACCTGATCGTTGCGCGAGCGTCCGCTGTGGATTTTCTTACCCACTTCGCCGAGGCGTTCGGTCAGCAGCAGTTCTACCTGCGAGTGTACGTCTTCTACTCCTTCGCGAATCGTAAACTGCCCGTTCTCGATTTCAAGATAAATTTCTTTGAGTCCTTGTTGCAGTTTTATTAACTCTTCTGCGGTCAGCAGCCCCACACTTTGCAGCATTTGGATATGCGCCAGCGAGCCTAAAACATCGTAGCGGGCGAGCAGCAAGTCAGTTTCGCGATCGCGCCCGGTGGTAAAGCGCTCGATCTTTTCATGTATATCAAAATTCTTTTGCCAGAGTTTCATGCGGCTGATAATTGTTGTTTTTTAGCGAAATTGCACAACAAAGATCCGAAACTTTGCGTCAAATAGCTGTAATTTTTCACTTAAACAATCTCATAAAAACTATGAACAACACTGCTATCCGCTATGGGCTTATGTTGGCTGCCGTTGGTATCGTTGTGCAACTGCTGATCTACGTCGTCAATGTAGAACTGATGGCAAGTATGATCTCCAGTTTTGTCATCCTGCTGATCAGTATTGCACTTATTATTTATTTTGCACGGTTGCTGCGTCAGGCACGTGGAGGTTTTGCTACTTTTGGTGAAATGTTTAGCGATATTTTCATCATGTTGATGATCAGCGCTGTTGCCGGTATCATCTTCAATTACATGCTGTACAATGTGATTGATCCTGATCTGGCAGAAACAATGAAGCGGGCAGTTATCAAAAACAGCGAGTCTATGTTTGCCAAATTAGGTATGAGCGGCGAACAGGTGGATGCAGCGCTTGCCGAAATTGAGAAACAAGACATGAGCATGACGACTGGTAAGTCATTGCAGACCTTACTTGGCCAAGGTGTTTTTTATGCCATTATTAGCGCCATTATGGCGGCTATTATGAAGAAAAATAAGCCCGAAGAAACTTTCTAATGCGTTATACGAAGTACTTTCTACTCATCTTAGCGCTGTTCTTTGCCATCCGTTTGTGGTGGCAAAGAACAGTTGAACAGCGCGAAGCCGAGCGCAGCAGCAGCCTGACAGGTTTGGAACAGTACCAGAACAGGCCGCAAATGACGGGTAGTTTCAGCTATATAGTGAAAGAACCCGATGCACTCAAAGAACTCGGCGATCTGGGCGATACGCTCTGGCACAAAGAAAAGTCAGCGGCACTTTGGAATCTGCTGCGCGAGGTAGAATACGAGGAAACAGATGTTTTCTTTGAAGCTCGCTTTTCGGAGGAGTTGCAGGCGCTGGAAGGAAAAGAGGTTACGTTGAAAGGTTTCATAATCCCTTTGGAGGAAAGCCGCGAAAGTACTCACTTTGTGTTGTCTTATTTCCCATATGCCTCTTGCTTTTTTTGCGGCGTAGCAGGGCCTGAAAGCGTGATAGAGGTACGCACGAAAGAACCTGTTCCATTTACCGACAAGCCAATCACTATCAAAGGTACGCTTCAACTCAACCAAGACGACCCCGAAAGGCTATTCTTCGCGCTTACCTCTGCAGTTGTAGAGCAATGAAAGGCGTATCTTTGCGCCATGCGCATTGTATTTATGGGTACGCCTGATTTTGCCGTACCATCTCTGGAAATATTGGTGCAAAACGGCTACGAAGTAGTGGCAGTCATTACCGCACCCGACAAACCTGCAGGTCGCGGATTAAAACTCCAGCCTTCGGCTGTTAAAGTTGCTGCCGAGCGATTGGGGCTGCCAATTCTTCAGCCTGAAAAGCTCAAAAATGAAGATTTTTTAAACCAGTTGCGAGCTTTAAAAGCCGATCTGCAAATTGTAGTTGCTTTTCGTATGTTACCTGAGGTCGTTTGGGCGATGCCGCCATTGGGGACTATCAACCTGCACGCATCCCTGCTACCGCAGTATCGCGGGGCAGCGCCTATCAACTGGGCAATCATCAACGGCGAAACAGAGACAGGCGCTACTACTTTTTTCCTACGGCACGAGATAGACACCGGCGACCTGATTATGCAGGTAAAAGAGCCGATTTATCGCAGCGATACCGCAGGCACACTCTACGAGCGGCTGATGCACAACGGAGCGAAATTAGTATTGCAAACCGTTCAGGCAATCGAAAAGGGGAATGTTACAGCCACACCGCAACAGCAAATTGCTATTGAGGAGCTTAAAAAGGCGCCAAAAATTTTCAAAGAAACCTGCGAAATCAACTTTCATCAATCAGCCGAGGAGGTATTTAACTTCGTGCGCGGTATGAACCCCTTTCCGACGGCATGGACGCGCCGCAAGGGGCTTGTCTATAAGATCTACAAGGTTGATCCCATACACAACGGTAATAACTATCAGCCCGGTGAATGGCATACGGATGGTAAAACTTTTCTGCATATTGGTACAAGTGATGGCTACATTGCTGTAGAAGAATTGCAGACAGAAGGTAAAAAGCGCATGAGTATTGCCGAGTTTCTGCGGGGAAATAAAATTTAGCGGATATTGGCTTGTATGATGTCGATTTTTTACTAAATTAACAGCGAATAATCCACTCTTCGTTATGAAAGCCAAATATCTTTACCTGTGTTGCATATTGATTATGTGCAATAAGTTCGGAGTATATGCGCAAAATCCTGATACGCTGCTGCACCTGCTATTGGATAAATGTCGCCGCACCCAGACGGGCTACTATGAAATGCTGCATTATCAGAAGTTTATGGACTACTCCGATACTTCCATAAGCAGGCATCGGGTAAACTTCCGGAAAGTGCCTTCTGATACCATCTCTGGTGTTTTTTTCTACAAACAGCAACAAACGCAATCCAAGGGAAAGACATTTACTTCGGAAAATCTGTACAATGGGCAGGAGTACGCCTTTACTTATGATGACACTGCGACGATTATGTCAGTGCAACGCTGGACAAGCCAAATAAAAAACTATCTGGACAATAACAGGTTGCATCCGCTGCTCATGCAACCCGACAAATCTTACATTACTTCCAATTGGGAAAAATGGAAAGTCCCGGTACGGCTTGTAGGGAAGGAAAAAATTGGCAATGTTGACAGCTATCATGTGCAGTTTGCCAAGGAAGAAGCACCCGACCCAAAGCAAATACTGAGCCTGCTGCGTAGCCAATACGACTTTTGGATTTCGGAAGCAGACAGCGTTCCAATACAATATGACATCACCTACAAAATACTTCAGGGGCCTGATACGGTTTGGCAGTACGACCGCTATTTACTTACCAAATATGAGTGGAACACAGCACTTACCGATTCGCTTTTCAGCCTGCAACGGTTGCCCAAAAACCTGACGATCAAAGAGTACACGCCTTATGAGGCACCCGAGTTGCTCAAAGCCGGAGAGCCTGCGCCGCTTTGGGAGCTACCTTCGCTGACCGATGAAGTCATTCGTTTGGAAGATCTGAGAGGAAGCCTTGTACTGATTGATTTTTATTATAAGTCGTGTTATCCATGCTTGTTAGCCCTGCCCGAATTGCAAGCCCTTCACGAAAAATACAAGGACAAAGGGCTGAAAGTCATTGGCGTTAACCCCTTTGACAAAAAATCGGATGGTATTGCCGAGTTTCTCCAAAAGCGCAACATTGCTTACACAAGCGTACTGGACGATGGACAAAAAACAGCAACTATCTATCGCGTGTCTGGCTACCCGACCTTGTACCTGATCGACCGCAAAGGCGATATCGTGTTCGTACAGCAAGGCTTCGGGACAGCTACTGGCAAAAAATTAGAAGAGGAAATATTGAAACACTTGTAAAACAAATCGAGGTCTGTTCCGTAGAGCAGACCTCGATTTTGTGTAGTATTTACGACTGTACAGATTAAAAATCTGCGTCTAAGCTGAACCTGTGGTTGTCTTTGCTTTCTTTGTTCATTACACCGGCTTTCTGGTATTCGCCTACGCGCTT
Source organism: Rhodoflexus sp. (assembly GCF_053489755.1). Classification (NCBI taxonomy): domain Bacteria; kingdom Pseudomonadati; phylum Bacteroidota; class Cytophagia; order Cytophagales; family Thermoflexibacteraceae; genus Rhodoflexus; species Rhodoflexus sp. Next base: position 78,161 of record NZ_JBRCHD010000058.1, on the reverse strand, counting down.
CTCGAAGAAGTTGGTTTTGCCTTGGAGCGAAATCATCTCCATGAAATCGAAAGGATTAGATGAGCCATAGTGCTTGTTGTAGCCCAGTTCCATCAGCAGGCGATCGGCCACAAATTCGATGTACTGGCTCATCAGCTTAGCGTTCATACCAATCAGGTTCACAGGGAGCGCTTCGGTGATAAATTCCTGCTCGATGCGCACCGCGTCAGTAATAATCTCTAAGACGCGCGCTTCGGATAGCTTGTTTTTCAGATGGCGGGTATAGAGCAGGCAAGCAAAGTCGCAATGTAAGCCTTCGTCTCTGGAAATCAACTCGTTAGAGAAGCTAAGCCCCGGCATCAGTCCGCGTTTTTTCAGCCAGAAGATAGAGCAGAAACTACCTGAAAAGAAGATACCTTCCACAGCAGCGAAAGCTACCAGCCGTTCGGCAAAATGCTCACTCTTGATCCAGCGCAAAGCCCACTCTGCCTTTTTCTGTACGCAGGGAATCGTTTCGATAGCATTAAACAGGCGGTGTTTTTCCGCAGGATCTTTGATATAGGTATCAATCAGCAGCGAATAGGTTTCCGAGTGGATGTTTTCCATCATAATCTGGAAGCCATAGAAGCATTTAGCTTCTGAGTACTGTACTTCGTGCAAGAAGTTTGCTGCCAGATTTTCGTTTACAATGCCATCGCTGGCTGCAAAAAAAGCCAGTACGTGACTAATAAAATGTTTTTCGCCTTCGTTGAGGCTCTCCCAATCTTTCAGGTCTTGCGAGAGATCAATCTCTTCTGCCGTCCAAAAACTTGCTTCATGCTTTTTGTACATCTGCCAAATGTCGTCGTACTCAATCGGCAGCAATACAAATCGGTTGGGATTTTCGACCAACAGCGGTTCTTTAAAGGTTGCAACTTCAGTGTTTGTCATTGTATAGAGCAGTAAACAAGTAAAACTTAACACAAATCTTACTTCAAAACAATCCGTTCAGTCTTTATTGTTTTAGGACTTTTTGAAGATTTTGTCGAGAGCTTGGGGTAATAGCAGTATTTCTTTAATTTACAAAGATGCAATAAATGCCGCTAATTTGCGAGTGATGAGTAAATTAATTGCTAAAAACAGCACTTAGAAGACTGTTAAAATAACAAAATAGCCTGCCTTTCCGACTTGCCTCAAATAGGCGAAAAATATTACTTTTCAAAGGCTGATAGCGGTGTAAGATAGCTCAAAAGGCTTCGGCGATGGAAAAATACAAGCCTTGATTGCCTCTCCCAAATCCGTAGTCCAATCAGAGATTCGGCAGTTCCTTTTGGTTAACAGCGAGCCGCATGCCGCCGCCGTAGCTAGCTATATTTAAGTAGTTGCGGGCGTAGCATAGAGCAGCGGTAAAATCAGCAGTCCGTCTTTTTCCTGAAGCTGAAAAAATTTGATAACCTTCAGCCTATCAGACGCTTGTAGTGTGCCGCTCCATAATAAAAGCAGCAGAAGCAGTATTTTTGGAAACGTATCATTTGTGTAGACGATGTATTTGGGATGTGTCATGTGATTTCTTTTGGTTGATATTGTTGTGTAAATTTACACCCCAAAAATCATATTCTTAACACATCATTTGTGACAGAGGCAAAGACAATTTTACAACAACTCAGACAGGAGTTAGACCTGATCTACGAGCCACAGGAGTCCGATGCAATTGCTCGCTGGTTGCTGGAAGACTTTTTCGGGTTGCGAACAGTAGATATCGCAACAGGCAAATCGCCTGATTTACAAGGATTTGACAAATGGAAGGAAGCCTTGCCGCTGCTGCGTAGCCAAATGCCTGTGCAGTATGTATTGGGCTATGCATGGTTTGGCGGGCGGCAATTTGCAGTAGGGGAGGGTGTGCTGATCCCGCGTCAGGAAACCGAGCAGCTGGTACAAATAGCAGCCGATTTTTTAAACAGCCTGCCTGAAAAAAATCCTGTCATTGCCGATTTGTGCACAGGTTCGGGCTGTATTGCGCATACGCTTGCTTTGCGGCATCCCGGAGCTACGGTTTATGCCTTTGACAATAGCCCGCAGGCACTTTATTACACGCACCTGAACGCAAAGAAACTGAGCGTGCAAACGCTTATTCGGGAGGCTGACGTATTGTCGGAAGACTTTGCGGAAAACCTGCCGCCGTGCGATCTGATTGTCAGCAATCCTCCCTATGTGCGCCAAAGCGAGCGGGTGCAAATGCAGCCCCGCGTGTTGTATTTCGAGCCGCCTTATGCGCTTTTTGTTGCAGACAGCGATCCGCTGGTATTTTATCGGGCGATTGCCCGCACGGCTGCGCTGCGCTTGAAAGCAGGCGGACAAACCATTGTAGAGATCAACGAGGCGCTTGGCGAACCAACCGCAGCTGTTTTTAGCGCCGCAGGGTTTGCTTATGTACAGGTGGTGCAAGACCTACACGGCAAAGATCGGTTTGTACTTGCCCGATCATGATTCTTCAGCAATACTGTAGCTTGCAATTTCCATGCGCTGGATCACATCGCCGGGGCGTAGCCTGCTCATTACTGTATCGCCTGTCGTGATTTTGGCAAATGCTGGACAAGATCCTTCCAGATAGGCTGCGCCGCGCCTGCTCAGGCAAATAAAGAACTGCGATCCGATCAGGTGCGGTGCCGTATGCGACATGGCAAGTACTCCATCTTCTAGCGGAATGGTACAAGATTCTTGGCTGATATGCCCAATGCCCGGTGCTGTGCCTGTGCCGTTATTGTGCGGGCAACCTGTTTGAATAAGCACTTCGGGCATGTAGCGGAAAAACTGTAGCCCGTTGTAAAATTCACTTTGTACCACCCGGATAAAGTGCGCCGTAGTAAGCGGCATAGCGCCTGTCAGTAAGTCAGCCTCCATCATTCCTTTAGAGGTGAAAATGCGCACTACCATGCGAGCGCCGCTGCCGCCTTTGTCTTTTTTAAAAAGTCCTAACATGAATCCTTGTATGCCTACAAAGTTGAAAATATTATCTCAGCTTTTTGAGCCTCTGTTTAAAATACCGGCTGTAATTTTACCAATTGTTTTCAATCAGTTTTTTCTATGGTTTTCTTATTGCTTTCTGCGCTATGTTCCGCCACTTTGATGTTGGTTTTCAAGGCTTTTGAAAAATGGGGCGTAAACGTATGGCAGGGTGTAACCTTTAATTATGTAGTGTGCGTGCTAACGGGTAGCATAGTGTTTTTTGCACAGGGACACTCGCCCGCTGTTACGCTGAACGGTTCTTTGGAGTGGCTCTATCCGGCGGGAATTTTAGGTGTACTTTTTTTTACAGGCTTCTCACTATCAGGCTTTTCTACACAAAAAGCAGGTGTAACTATCACCACACTGGCAGCCAAGATGTCGCTTGTTGTGCCGGTGCTGTTCAACGTGTTGTTTGTGCCCAGCAGCAAACTGACGCTCATGGCTTATACAGGCATCGTGCTGACTTTCCCTGCATTGTGGCTGGCAACGGCGAGGGAAGCAAAGGCAGATACCAAAAGTTTACCACAAGAAAGAGGACTTGCAGCAATTCTATTGCCTGTGTTGGTGTTTGTTGCAGGCGGAATCGTAGATACTACCATCAACTGGTCAAACGGCAGCCTGCAAGGTGAGCAGCAGCAGGCGCTTTTTTCTATCGCCTCGTTTGGTGCAGCGGCTGTTTCAGGAATGATTATGCTGATTTTCAGGATGATTAAAGTAGGCGAGCGCATTCATTGGCGCAGCATGGCAGGCGGTGTTGCTTTGGGTGTACCTAACTACTTTTCCGTTTATCTCTTGTTGCAGGCGCTTTCTGCTTTTAGCAACAATGGCGCATGGCTGTTTCCTTTGTACAACATCCTTATTATTCTGACAGCCGCTGCTGCTTCGGTCTGGCTTTTTCGCGAAAAACTGACACACACCAACCTGATAGGAATGGCTTTGGCACTGGTTGCACTGACATTTCTGGCAGCATGAGGTAAAAATCTGTCAGAGAAAAATTTATATCAACTGCAAAAATGTCAGGGTTTTGGGGTAGAAATTTGAGTGGCATTAAAACTGCTTATCATAAGCACGGATAGCCAAACAAATCAGGCGCAATCCAAATGCTTACTCGTTTTTTAATTAACAACTTTCAAATATCTAAAACTATGGCAGAAATCAAAATCAGACCTCTGGCAGACCGCGTGTTGGTAGAGCCTGCACCGGCAGAAGAGAAAACAGCTTCAGGTATTATCATCCCTGATACTGCAAAAGAGAAGCCTCAGCGCGGCTCTGTAGTAGCAGTAGGCACAGGCAAAAAAGATGAGCCTATGACCGTGAAAGTGGGAGATGCCGTATTATACGGAAAGTATGCTGGCACAGAAATCACCGTAGACGGTAAAGAATACCTCATCATGCGTGAGTCTGATATTTTTGCAATCCTCTAATCTTACAACAACAGTTTTTCAATTTCATTGAAGTTGAACCTTAAAAATCAATCAAAAAAAACAATTATGGCTAAGAAAATTTTGTTCGATACCGATGCTCGCGACCGTTTGAAAAAAGGTGTAGATGCGTTGGCCGATGCAGTGAAAGTTACATTAGGTCCTAAAGGTCGCAACGTTATCTTGGACAAGAAATTTGGTTCTCCTACCGTTACCAAAGACGGTGTAACTGTTGCAAAAGAAATTGAGTTGAAAGATGCCGTAGAAAATATGGGCGCTCAATTAGTGAAAGAAGTAGCTTCTAAAACTGCTGACAGCGCAGGTGATGGTACTACTACCGCTACTGTACTGGCACAGTCTATCTTCTCTCACGGTATCCGGAACGTAGCTGCCGGTGCAAATCCAATGGACTTGAAGCGCGGCATTGACAAGGCGGTTGCCAAAGTAGTTGAGCACCTCAAAGCACAATCTAAAACTATTACAACCTCTGCTGAAATTGCTCAAGTTGCTACTATTTCTGCCAACAACGACGAGGAAATCGGCAAAATGATTGCCAATGCAATGGATAAAGTTGGCAAAGACGGTGTTATCACAGTTGAGGAAGCGAAAGGAACTGAAACCGAAGTAAAAACTGTAGAAGGTATGCAGTTCGATCGCGGTTACTTGTCTCCTTACTTTGTAACCAACACCGAAAAAATGGAAGCAGAATTAGACAACGCGCTGATTCTGATCTACGACAAGAAAATTTCTTCTATGAAAGAACTGCTGCCTATTCTGGAGCAGTCTGCACAGTCAGGTCGTCCGCTGTTGATCATCGCTGAAGATGTAGAAGGCGAAGCATTGGCTACTCTGGTTGTTAACAAAATCCGTGGTGCGCTGCGCGTAGCTGCTGTTAAAGCTCCTGGTTTCGGCGACCGTCGCAAAGCAATGCTGGAAGACATTGCTATCCTGACAGGTGGTACTGTCATCTCTGAAGAGCGCGGCTATAAGTTGGAAAACGCTACTTTGGACTATCTCGGTCGTGCCGAAAAAGTTATCATTGACAAAGATAATACGACCATCGTAAATGGCGCAGGCAGAAAAGAAGACATCCAAGCGCGTGTGAATCAAATCAAGGCACAGATTGAAGTTACAACTTCCGACTACGACAAAGAAAAACTACAAGAGCGTCTGGCCAAATTGTCAGGCGGTGTAGCTATTCTCTACGTAGGTGCTGCTACCGAAGTTGAAATGAAAGAGAAGAAAGACCGCATTGACGATGCCTTGCACGCAACCCGTGCTGCTGTTCAGGAAGGTGTAGTAGCTGGCGGCGGCGTAGCCTTGATCCGTGCAATTGAAGCGCTGAACAACGTAGAAGTTTCTAACGAAGATCAGGCTACAGGTGTCAATATTATCCGTCAAGCGCTGGAAGCTCCGCTGCGCACAATCGTAGCTAATGCCGGTGGAGAAGGCTCTGTGGTGGTACAGAAAGTAAAAGAAGGCAAAGATGACTTCGGTTACAATGCTCGCGAAGACAAGTACGAGCACTTGTTTGCTGCGGGCGTAATTGACCCAACCAAAGTAACTCGTCTGGCACTTGAGAATGCGGCTTCCATCTCTTCTCTGCTGCTCACTACTGAGTGTGTAGTAGCTGAAGAGCCAGAAGATGCACCTGCAAATGCTGCGGGCGGCGGTATGCCGGGCGGCATGGGCGGCATGATGTAATTCCGCAAGCCTCAGGGCTCATCCATACACAAAGCCATCCCGATTTTTTCGGGGTGGCTTTTTTATTTTTTTGCCTGATGAAAATTGTATCTTTGGAATAAACAGTGAAACATTTTAAGATTAATCTTTTTTATGCGAACACGTAGACTGTTAAAATAGGTTTGAAATGATTCATATGAAAGACATCAGTATTCGCAAAGTGATCTTGAACTTGTACAATCAAGGGGACACGCAGAAAAAAAATAGCTGAGGCCACAGGGCTGACTCAAGGTCGTGTGTCTCAAATTATCAGTGAAGAGCAACGGAATCATCATGGGGGTCAATGGGGCGGACATAAACCTTGTAAACTGACAGCCAGCCAGTTAGAAGATTTGAAAAAGTGTATGGCTTGCAGTGCGGAAGATGAGGGCTTTGTCGGACCTCATTGGAACGCCCGACGTTTGCAACAACTTATTTGGGATAAGTTTGGTGTGAGCTATCATGTGAATAGCATCTATGCTTTGCTTAGGCGCTTAGGGTACAGCGCTCAAAAATATACTACGGTAGATTATCGCCGAGATGAGGCAGCAGTAGAAGTTTTTGTAGAACAAACGCTCCCTGCATTAAAAAAAAGCCGAAGAAGAAGGTAGGGTGATGGTTTATAGCGATGAGTCAGGCTTTGCATTGAATGGAAAGATAGGTCATACTTGGGCGTCTGTGGGGCAAACACCTTGTCTGAAGACGGCATGTGCCTATCAGCGCCATTACACCCTGTGGGCAATTGTTTTTTGATATCAAACAAGATAGCTATAGACAAAAGAGCATATCATTGAGTTTTTAGAAGCCTTACATGGATTTTTAGGTCAAAAGATGTTGATTATTTGGGATGGGGCAACTATTCATAAAAGTAAAAAATTAAAAGCGTTGATAGCTGAGCATGGGTCATATAAAGATGTATTTTGTACCTATCATTTACCACCTTACAGCCCTGAGTTAAATCCTGATGAACTTGTTTGGGCTGATTTGAAAAACAATAAATTAACATCACATATCAATCGTTCCTTACATGATTTGAGAATTTCCTTAGAGAAGGCGCTAAAAGAATTACAGCAAGAAACTGATAAAACAATGGCTTTCCTCCGAAAAAAATCTGTAGCACTTTATTAATTATTAACAATTACATCAATAATTACAACAACGAAAACGAATTTAAGACAACATTAGAAAACAAATTAAACGAATAGATATGCCAATTTGGAACTTTAGTGTTTTTTACTTACCTTGGTGCGTGTATGAACCACGCTTCTTCTGTTGCAGTCTATTCTAAGACGAACAACAAAATGACAGATAACGATATAGAACGACTACTACCTGAATATCTGTTGCGTTCGGAAACATATTCCTTAGTCATTACCGACTTAGAAGGACGATATATCTATGTCAATAATTTATTCAAAAACAGGTTTTCATTTATTTGTGAAAACTTTACAGGCCAACCTTTTTTTATATCCATTTATCCCGAAGATCACAACAAGTGCCTTAAAGCTGTAGAACAAGTGTTGCAAAATCCTGATAAAGTGGTAAAAGTAAATTTACGAAAACCTGATACTAACTTAAGTGATTTTTATTGGACAGAGTGGGAGTTCTCACTGTTCAAAAATCAAGACAAAAATCCTATAGGGATACTTTGTTTGGGACACGACATTACCGAAAGCGAAAAAGCAAGTATTCAAGCCAAAGCATTTGCCAAAAAAATAGATGCTATTATTGAAGAAATTACAGATGGTTTTTATGTACTCAATCGGGAGTGGGAATTTGTCAAAATAAATAAAGTAGCAGAACAAATTTTAGGTGTGCCACGAGAAAAACTGTTAGGGCATAAGATTTGGGATTTATTTCCCGATACTCCTGATTACAAGTACCCTACACAGTTTCGCAAAGCAATGAGTGAATACGTTACGGTAACTTTTGAAGATTATCGGGCAGATTTAGATAGGTGGTTTAGTGTCGTTTGTTACCCCTTGCAAGAAGGATTAACGATATTTTTCAAGGATATTACACAAACAAAAAAACAGATAGAGAAAATTACACAACAAGAGCATATGCTTAGGGCTATTTACCAAAGTACGACCGAAGCCAGCACATTTATTGACCGAGATTTTATCATTCGTTACACCAATCAAGTTGCAAAATATATTACCAAACAAACTTTTGGCAGAGAAATCCAAATAGGGGATAATTCCTTAGACTATTACTTGCCTGCTTACCGAGAAGAATTTAGAACCTACTATGAAAAGGTTTTATCAGGAGAAAGCTTTGTTTTGGAACGAAAAGACGGCACAAATTGGTGGCAAATTAGCTTGTTTCCTGTCTATGACGAAGAGCAAAATATTATCGGCATCGCGAATAATGTGCAAGACATTACAGATAGAAAACAAAAAGAAATACTCTTAGAAGAAACCAAAATCCGTTTGGATAGCACTATAGAAGCTATACCCCATACTTTACTGATAGTAGATGAAAATAATCGTATTGTGTATGTGAATACAGAATTTGAAAACGTATTTGGTTATTTGGCAGAAGAAGTGATTGGAAGAGAAATAGATTTTCTTTTGCCCGAGCGATACCGAGCAGGGCATAAATTTTTGCAACAGAAATATTTACAGAAAGGCGGTGCAGTCAAAAAAATGGGCAGATACCTACAAGCACTTATTAAAAGCGGAATTGAAATATTTATTGATGCAAGCCTCAATACTTTTGTAGTAAATGGTAAAAAGTATGTCATTGTTATTTTGCAAGATGTAACCGAACAAAAAAAATATCAGGATACCATTGTCCAACAAAATGAAACCTTGAAACAGATAGCGTGGCAACAATCTCACGAACTTCGCAGACCTGTTGCCAGCATCTTAGGACTTTGCGACTTGCTTAAAAACTACCCCAATGAAACCGAAGAAATGAAACATAAATATGTCGACTATATGCTTCAAGCGACAAAGGAACTTGACAAGATTATTCATAAAATAGTATCACAAGCCAACGAGAGTGCATATCTAAATAACGAATAAAAAGAATTGTGACTAATATAGCAAAGCCAAAAGGCAGGCTAATATGCGTAATTTAGGCTTTTGTGCTTTCTATCGCAGCGGCGCACCGCAAACTTTGTACGTAGGGCAAGGAATTGCCATCAACTCTGTCTTTTGCAAATATCTTTCCGTCATACTACATCCAATGATTGATATAAAAGAGATTAGCGACTATCTTGATGCAGTTGAGCAATCAAATAAAACCGATATGAATCGGTTAAATGCTTTTATTGGGCAGATAAGCGACTTGATAAGAGCACACAATGAAAATGGAAAAATATATGGAGCTTACAAAGGGCGACTTCTAAAACTAAAAAAAAGACTAACGAATCAAAACAGAGAAGTAGTTAAAACATACGATAGTTATCCTGCGATTGACAAAAAAAGTCAATGGGTAGCCATACAAGATGGATTTCTAAAAATCGGACATAAACCGGGTGGGAAAAACCGAAGTTTTGAACAGTTGTTAAATGAGGGTACTACAACTGTTTTCACTATTTTAAGTGAGCGAGAAGGTGCGCGCAATATTCAAAGAAGTTGTAAAGATTTAGGTATAGATTGGATTTGGTTGCCTCTTCCAAACGGTGATGTCCCCAATGAAACAATGAGAAATGAAATCATCAATAAATTGAATATTGTTAAAAGCAAGCTGCAAAACAAAGAAAAAATTTATTTGCACTGTTCGGCGGGATTGCACAGAACCGGAATGATAACAAATTGCATATTAAGATTTTTAGGTTACGATGAAGAAAGCGCCTACGAAATCATCAAGCAACTAAGACCAATTACAGCCAAAGAGGTCGGGAAAAAGCGTTTGGATTTTGGTAATCAATTCTATCATGCAGTAATTTGAGCAGCCAATTCCACCGCAACTTACAGAGGCTTGAACAATACTATGAAAATAGCAATTCTGACACTTGGAACACAGGGCGATGTGCAGCCTACACTGTTTTATACCATGTAAAGACGCTGGCAGACAGTTTTGCTGATTAGTGCCAATGGTAAGAAATATCTACAGAATTAGCGCTGCATTTTTGCCTATTCCGTATGATTTTCCGCAGAGCAGTCGAAGTTTACGGGCTTTCGGTTTTTGACACCTCAACAACCAATCTGCCCGATTCTGTACCCTATTGGCGACCAGCAGTTTTGGGGCGCACATGCACACGCAAAGGAGCTTGCCGTAAAGCCAATTCCAATCAATCGCATGACAGTGTCGGTATTTTTGACAAATGTTGAAGAGTTGCTGACCAATCAACAACTTTACGACAAAGCGATGCAAATGCCGATCTTGCCCAGCAAAGAAAATGGACTGCAAAGGGCGATCAGTTCCATAGAATCTGCGGCAGGATAATTGTTGAGCAGACGGGCATCAAATAATTTCCTGTGCTTTAAAATGGCTGAATGCCAGTGGTTTATCAGCAAAAAGTTGCTTGGTTGCCGCCCATGTGCTTTGAAATAGCTCCGACTGTCGGTACTGTTCCAAGTGTTCGGGGCTTTCCCAAACACTATAGGTGCTGTATATGGCCGGATTTTGCGCATCTTGCAAGAGCGCTAGGTAGCGGCAGCCGTTGAAGTTGCGGATTTTGTGTTTAGATGCCTCAAAAATCGCCAAAAACTCTGCCGTTTTATCGGGTTTGAAAGTCATACGTACAGTTCTGATAAGCATAGCAACAAGATTGAATTAATTTTCTAATTGGCGGCGGTAGAGACGAATGGTATTTTCCAGACCGTAGTATAGCGCGTCGCAAATGAGCGCATGACCGATTGATACCTCATCCAAAAAGGGAATCTGCTGCCGTAGGTAGCGAAGGTTGTGCAGGTCTAAGTCGTGTCCGGCATTGACCCCCATTCCTAACTCTTTGGCGAGTCGGGCGCAGCGTACATAAGGCGCAACTGCCTCCTGAGGATTGCTGTGAAATTGTTTGGCATACTGTTCGGTGTAGAGTTCGATGCGGTCTGTGCCTGTTTTGGCTGCCCCTTCAATCATTTCTTCGATCGGATTGACAAAAATGGAAGTGCGTATGCCGTGTTTTTTCAGTTCGCTGATAATATCGGCTAAGTAAGTCTGGTACTCGATTGTATTCCAGCCCGCATTGGAAGTTAGTACATTTTCTGCATCGGGAACGAGCGTCGCCTGATGCGGTTTGACTTGCAGCACCAGATCCATATAGCGGTCTTTTGGGTTGCCTTCAATATTAAATTCCGTTGTCAGTACAGGTTTCAGGTCTAACACATCCTGATAGCGGATGTGTCGCTCATCAGGGCGAGGATGCACCGTAATTCCCTCAGCGCCAAAGCGTTCGCAGTCTAATGCAACCTGCAATACGTTGGGGTTATTGCCACCGCGAGCATTGCGCAGAGTAGCTACTTTATTGATATTTACGCTCAGGCGTACCATCACTTTTATGATTGATTTTGTTATATTTGCAATACAAAGATTAAACTAAAACTTGAATCTGCGGCTTTCGTAAATCCCGTCGTAAGCGTGCAGGCAGCGCAAATTTAGTTGATGATTGCAGCCTTTAAACGATCTGCTTAATTTTATTGCGGCAGAGTTTATCCATTTTTCAGTTATGAGCCTCAAAAAACGCATCGAAGAAGACATAAAAGCCGCTATGAAGGCGCAGGAAAAAGATAAACTGCGCGCCCTTCGAGCCATCAAATCCCTGATTCTGCTGGCAGAAACTGCAGAAGGAAAAAGCGGCGCACTTACTCCCGAAGAGGAGATAAAGTTGCTTGTAAAAGCCGCCAAACAGCGCAAAGACTCGGCAGACATCTACGGGCAACAAGGTCGCGCCGATTTGCAGGCGATAGAATTAGCCGAATTAGCCGTTATAGAAGAGTATTTGCCTAAAAAATTATCGCCTGACGAATTAAAAGCCCGTTTGCAAGAAATAATTCAGCGCGTAGGGGCAACTTCTGCCAAAGATATGGGCAAAGTAATGGGCATCGCCAGCAAAGAATTGTCAGGTCAGGCAGACGGCAAAGAAATAGCCGCTACGGTTAAGGATTTGCTCAGCTAAACGCTTGATAGTCATGATTTTACTCGCCAGCCTGCTTGCCGAAAAATTTTCAGTTTTAGATATTGTCGTACTGTTTATCATCGGCTGGGGTGGCTACAAGGGCTTCCACAAAGGCTTTTTGGTGGAGTTACTCTCGCTTCTTACTTTTATTTTGATGCTATTTCTGGTCTTTTGGTTGATCTCTACCGCCTTTCAATTAGGAGCAGATCGGATCGGTTTTGCACCGTCCAAAGCAGGAGCTTTTATACTGCTTGTGCTGTGCTACGTCGGTATTGCACTTATCGTAAGCTGGCTCTACCGTAAACTCAAGCACAAAGCCAATTTTGAAATTTTTGAGGGGTTCGACAGTTTCGTCGGGCTGATTTTTGGAGTTATCAAATATGCTCTTGGACTGAGTATTGGCTTGGAATTAGTTGTAAGTGCAGGGATTACAAGCCGCAATGAGTTGATTAACAACACAATAACTTACAGCTATCTAAACGGACTATTCAATTACATGCTCGATATTGGCAGAGCGCTTGCCCCTTCGGTAGCCGAATTGGTGCAAAATATCCGATATTTGCTCCGCTAAATATCGTTTGTCATGCCTCTGATTGCCCCTTCGGTACTTTCTGCCGATTTTGCCAACCTGCAACGCGATGTGGAAATGCTTAACAGCAGCCGCGCCGACTGGTTGCACATTGATATTATGGACGGTGTTTTTGTGCCGAACCTGTCTTTTGGCTTGCCTGTTTGTCAGGCAATTAAGCGCCACGCAGCAAAGCCGATGGACGTACACCTGATGATTGTGCAGCCTGAACGCTATTTAGAAGCCTTCCGCGATGCAGGCGCTGCAATTCTGACGGTTCATTACGAAGCCTGTCCGCATTTGCACCGCACGATTGGACAAATCAAAGAATTGGGCTGCAAGGCAGGTGTTGCTATCAATCCGCACACTCCTATTTATTTGCTGGGCGATATACTGGCAGCTATTGATTTGGTCTGCCTGATGTCGGTTAATCCGGGCTTTGGCGGGCAAAAATTCATTGAAAACAGCTACCGCAAAGTGCAGCAATTGCGCCAAATGGCGGATGCGCTCAATCCGAAGTTGCACATAGAAGTAGATGGCGGCGTAAACAGCCAAAACGCATCGCAGCTGGTAGCGGCAGGCGCTGATGTGCTGGTGGCAGGTAACTTCGTGTTCAGCTCGCCCGACCCGCTGCAAACCATCGCCGATTTGAAAATGATTTAACTTTTACAACCATGCACACACGCTTCAACCTCCATATTGCCGATTACGTTGCCGAAGTGGTGATTAATCGCGCCGACAAAGCCAATGCCCTCGACCGTCAGGCTTGGGACGAAATGCGCGATATTTTCACCGATCTCTCACAGCGCAGCGATGTGCGCGTAGTTATTCTACGCGGCGAAGGTAAGCATTTTTGTTCCGGTATTGACATCAGCCTGCTGGGCGGCATTCAGCAACAACTGCAAAGCACAAGCGCCGACGAAGGCCGCCGACGCGAGCAATTGCGCCGCTTAGTGCTTGATTTACAGGCATGTGTAAATGCGATTGAGCAATGCGACAAGCCTGTGCTGGCCGCTATCCATGGAGGTTGTATCGGCGGCGGTGTGGACATTGCCTGCGCTACTGATATGCGCTACTGCACTGAATCAACCGTTTTTTGCATCCGCGAAATTGATATGGGCATGGTAGCTGACCTGGGTACGCTGCAACGCATGCCCAAACTGATTGCGCCGGGTATCGTTGCCGAACTGGCTTACACCGGTCGCAATATGCCCGGAGCGGAGGCGGCAGCCAATGGTTTTGTCAATCGCTGTTTTGCTTCGGAAGAAGAAATGCTGGCAGGTGTGCGCCAAATCGCCCGACAGATTGCCGCCAAGTCGCCGCTGGGCATTCGCGGCACAAAGGAGATGCTGCGCTACACCCGCGACCACAACACAGCCGACGCGCTGAACTATATCGCCACATGGAACGCCGCCATGCTGCTTTCCGCTGATTTACAGGAAGCTATGATGGCGCAAATGCAAAAAAGACAGCCTTCGTTTGAATGATTGGAACTTCCGTTGATACTGCCGCTGCGCACTTGCAGGCGGGTGAAGTTGTTGCAATTCCGACAGAAACCGTGTATGGGCTGGCGGGTAATGCCCTTTTTGACAAGGCATTGGCTACCATTTTTCAGGTCAAAAATCGCCCGCAGTTTGACCCGTTGATTGTGCATATTGCCGATGCCGCACAGGTGAGCCGCTATGCCACCGACTTCCCCGAAAAAGCGCGGCAACTGGCAGCGCAATTTTGGCCCGGTCCGCTGACTTTGCTCTTGCCCAAAAAGGACATCATTCCCGACCTTTGCACGAGCGGTTTGCCGCGTGTGGCGCTGCGCGTTCCCAATCATCCGCTGACGCTGGAACTGTTGAAAAAGTTACCATTTCCATTGGCAGCGCCAAGCGCAAATCCCTTTGGGTATATCAGCCCGACTACCGCGCAGCACGTAGCCGACCAATTGGGCGATAAAATTCCTTACATTTTAGACGGAGGAAATTGCAATGTAGGCATAGAATCTACCATTATTGGTTTTGAAGAGGATGAGGCGGTCGTTTATCGGAAAGGCGGGCTTTCGGTAGAAGCGATTGAGGCGGTCATTGGCAAGGTGCGCGTGATGCAACATTCTACCTCACAGCCTGCCGCGCCCGGTATGCTGAAGAGTCACTATGCGCCGCGCATTCCCGTAGTCTTGGGTAACTTGGACGAACTGCTTAAACAAGCCCATCCACAGGAAACAGGCATTTTATCTTTCCAAAAAAAATATAATCAAATACCTGATAATCAGCAGGTTATTTTATCAGCAACAGGCGATTATGCAGAGGCGGCACAACGGTTTTTTGCAGCCCTTCGCTATTTGGATAGCCTGCCTCTTAGTGTAATATTCGCCGAACTACTCCCCGAAGAGGGGCTTGGCAGGGCTATTAATGACCGCCTGCGACGAGCGGCCGCTCATTAATTTCTGAATGTTTTTAGCTCGGTTTGTACCTGTTTTACCAAAGTAATGATGTACTTTTGGAATAAACAGTGCCTGCCGATTTTATGAAAACAATCCTCCCACTTGTCTTACTCCTGTATTGCGGTTTTTTGCAGGCGCAGGCCGTGTTAGAACTGCAAAATCCTAACAGAACCTATGCAGTCGGTTTGCAAAGTGAGTTTATAGAGGATTCAGAGAAGGCACTTACGCTGGCAGATGTGCGTCCGGGCGGTAAGGCTGCCGATAAGTTCATGCCTTCGGGTCAGTTACAGCCTAATTTTGGTTTTAAAAATGCGGACTACTGGTTGCGTTTTCGCGTGCGGGCGCAGGCAGCTGATGGCGCTTGGGTTTTACATTTTAATAAGGCACAACTCTGGGGCATAGATGTTTATCAGTTTGATGGTGACTCTTTGGTACAGCACTACGAGCTTGGCAACCGCTTTCCATTTACCCAACGTCCGGTACTGTATCACAACTTTGTGATACCGCTCGGCTTCCCTCAAGGACGCGAGCAAACTTTTTACGTTGCTTTCAGTGGGCGGCATTCGCACCAGTATGGCATGGAAATCAGCGGACAGAAGTGGTTCTTCGAGCAAACACAAATGGCGGATACAATTCTATTCCTCATTGTCGGGGCTCTACTGTCGCTGGGTTGTTACAATGCTTTCCTGTTTGTTTCTACGCGCAACAAAGCCTACTTGTACTACGTTGCCTATATTTTTTCGCTAACGCTGGCAATATTGGCCTACAATGGAATTTTTTATCAGTATTTTATACCCAATCGTCCGGAAGAGACGCGGCTTATGTTCAATCTTTTTGTCTGTTTTGCCGAAGTTTCCAGCATTCAGTTTGCGCTCCGGTTCTTAGCTATCAGGGAGTATTCACCGACGGTTTATCGCATTGCGCTATGGCTTCAGGCTTTTGTGATTGGGCTTACTTGCTTTATTATCTATGCTAATTATGGGCCATCAGATAGCATGTATTACTGGTCGCTGCGTATGATTTCCTGGATGATTATTTTCTTTGCCTGCTCGATGATCGCGCTTGGCATATGGCGCACTTTGCATCGCTACAGACCTGCCTATTTTTATCTGATGGCGTGGACATTATTCCTGCTTAGCACGATCCTTATATCTATGCGGCAGGCCGGACTGGTGCAAGATAGCTTCCTGACGACTTATGCTTTCCAAATAGCAGCGGTATTGGAGGCGCTTACGCTTTCGCTTGGTCTGGCAGATTTAATCAACATCCAGCGCCGCCAGATTAATAAAGCACAAACTCAGACCATTGCGCTGTTGCAGGAAAACGAAAAGATCATTCAAAACCAAAATACACTGCTGGAGCAGCGGGTACAGGAACGCACCGAAGCGTTGAACCAAGTACTCGACGCGCTCAATACGCAGAATGCAAACTTAGACAGGATCAACCGCAATATGCAAGACAGTGTGCGTTACGCGAGCTATATCCAAAACGCTATTCTACCGCAGCCTCAAAAAATCAGTGAGTGTTTGGATGATCATTTTATCTATTTCGCTCCTCGAAATGTCGTATCCGGCGATTTTTATTTTGTTGAAAAGCGAAACGATATGACCATTGTAGCGGCTGTAGATTGTACCGGGCACGGTGTACCCGGCGCTATGGTGAGTATGATGGGCTATGATACGCTCAATGAGATTGTAAACAAGCGCGAAATTACGCGTCCGGATCTGGTGTTAGCTGAAATGCACAAAGGAATTAGCCAGAAACTGAACCAGCGCGAAACACGCAACCGCGATGGGATGGATATGTCGGTTGTTGCGATAGACCATGCAGCTGATGTCATGTACTTTGCAGGTGCAAAAAATCCGATTATCTATTTTCAAAACGGAGAAAAGCACATCATCAAAGGCGATCGTTATTCGATTGGCGGCGATCTGGGTGGACGCTCATCCACCTATGGCTTGCATACCATACCTTTGGTAGGAGACACAGCCTTTTATCTTTTTTCAGATGGTTACCAAGACCAGTTTGGCGGCGCAGAACAGCGCAAATTGGGGGCTGCACGTATGCAGCAAATGCTGGCAGATATTCATACCTTACCTATGCAAGAGCAGTTCGAGCACATGAAAACAGGGATCGAGCATTGGCGCGAGGCCGCTCAGGAAGAGCAAACCGATGATATATTACTCATCGGCTGCCGGATTTTCAAGAAATAGTTGTGCAGAAGTTGCTTATCTGAAGTCTTCCAGATCTTCTAAGTCTGCTTCGTCGTTACCCGCATTATCCTGCTGATTGCGTCCTTTGCCTCCCCGTCTGGCTTTTCCTTTGCTACGCTGATCTTGCATACGCTTACGCATTTCCTCTTTACGCTTGGCCTGCATTTCCTCAAATTTTTCTTGTTGTTTCTCGTCGAGGATGCCTTTCATGGAAGCCTGAAAGTTTTGCTGAATCGAGCGGGCTTTATTCAGGCGGGTCTGGCGATCGGTGGCGGCTTCTGCTCGCAATTCGTCGGCAGCCTTTACGCGGACGCGGAGCGCTTCTCTAACCTGCGCCTCTTGTTTGGCATCCAGTCCCAGTTCTTTAGTGAGCTTTTTTGCCTGCGCTTCTACGCGCTGTTCAGGAGTAGGGCGATTTTGCTGTTCTTGTCCTTTGCCTTGGCGGTTGTTCTGTGCGTGTGCCTGAAAGCCCATCAGCAATACCAGCGCGATTATTCCCAAAATTCTCATATGTGGATAATTTAAAAGTTTGTCAGTAAGACAAGGTAGGTGCTCATAGGTTTAAGTCCAAATGCAAAATTATTCCTGCCAGATTTCCCAAGCCTTTTCTGCTTGTCTATACAGCATTTCTAAGCCATTTTTGACCTGCGCGCCATATTGCGCTCCGCGTTGCATGAAAGCAGTTTCTTCGGGATTGTAAACCAGATCGTGCAGGAAATGAGCTGTTGTCAGTTCCTCGTAAGGCAGAGGCGGAAATTCGTGAATATTAGGGTACATGCCTAACGGGGTGGTATTGATAATCAGCCGATGAGCATCCAAACCCAGCGAGGGCAGCTCGTCGTAGCTGATGCAGTTGCGCCCCGCAGGAACGCGCGAAACGAAGGTATAGGACATACCTAAATCTTCCAGAACTGCCTGCACAGCCTTCGAAGCGCCGCCTGTCCCGAGAATCAGTGCAGCAAAAGTATGTCCGGTGGGGATAAAACGCAGCAATGAATATTTGAAACCCTCGTAGTCGGAATTGTAGCCGCCTAAGCTGCCGTCTGGATGTATTTTAATGACATTAACCGCCCCTACTTTAACAGCGCTTGGGGCAAGATAATCCAACAGTGGAAGCACATCCAGCTTGTAAGGAATCGTAACATTTAGGCCTCTTAGTTGTGGATTATTTTGGATTAATGTGCTAAGTTCTTCGGCAGAGGATAGCTCATATAGCTCGTAAACGGCATTAATTTGTTCGCGCGCAAACTTTTCGGTAAAAAATTTTTTAGAAAAAGAGTGCGAAAGTTTTTTCCCAATCAGTCCGTAGGCTTGCATTGTTTGGAAAGTTGTTTGCTAAACAGTACCAAAGGTAGCTAAAAAAACTGCGATACTGTAACTTACTGCCCGCAACAGAAGTTATGCGGAGAAATGAACAAATTTTTCAATAAGGTATTCGTGATGAAAGCGCGACAGATTATAGGCGTATTATTAGTAGGAGTATTTGGCTGGGCTTGTGGCAGCAGTGAAGGCGGTAGCTCGAAATCGTCTTCCAACCTGCCTGCTGCACGGGGCAAGACGGGTGAAATTATTGTAGTAATGGACACAGCCCAGTGGAGCGGCGAGGTCGGGGATGCGCTGCGCAGTGTCTATGCTGCCGAGTTGCCAGGTACGCTGCGCGGCGAGCGGATGTTTTCCATGCGCAAAGCCCATGCAACCCAACTGAACAATATACTCAAACAACACAAAAACATGATTTTTGTTATGTCGCTGGAGCGCAATTCTGCCGCTTCGCAGCGCATAAAGTCATTTTTTCCGGCAGAAGGTTTGGAACAGATAGCTGCCGACAGTAGCTTGTTCTATCAGATTGTACCTAATCAATTTGCTTCCGGGCAGATGGCACTCTTTCTGTTCGGTCAAACCGACAAGCAGTTAGCAAACCACTTGCGTGCCAATCGCCGCAAGCTACAAGATATTTTTGCAGAGACCGAGCGCAAGCGTATTGCCAGTGGATTGTCAAAAGTAAGAGCTAAAGACGATTTGGAAAAACGAATTTTCAACACGCACAGCGTTCAGTTGCTCTTGCCACGCGGCTTCGAGTTTGTGAAAGAAGAAATCAGTGAAGACGGCAAAACGGGTTTTGTTTGGGTACGGATGCCCGATGCTGAGGTGGACAAAAGCCTGATTTTGGCTTACAAGCCCTACGAATCGGAAAAGCAGTTTAGCAACGACAGCTTGATCGCTTGGCGCAATGCTTTGGGCAAGGCATATATTTATGGCGACCCTGAAAAGCCCAACAGTTATATGATAACCGAGCTATTGGAGCCGCCGTATTTCCGCGAAAGCATTGTCAATAGGAAATATGCCAAAGAAATGCGTGGATTGTGGCGCACAAATAACGCCACTATGGGTGGGCCTTTTCTTTCCTACAGCTTTGCAGATCCTACAACTGGGCGCATGTACTACTATGAGGGCTTTATTTTTGCACCTTCGCGCGATAATAAACGCGAAATCATCCGCGAGGTAGAGGCTATTCTTCGCGAAGCTAAGTACTGATGATCAGTTAGTTAGCGGAACAGATGCTTCCTCGAAGTAGCTCTGAAGCGCCTGTATAATTCTTGCCGGCGCGCGACATGGGCGGCGGCTTTCACTGTTTACAAACACCAATGTCGTATAGCCGGTGTGGATGAGTTGCCCGTTCTCGTTGTAGATTTCGTAGTCAAATTTCGCCTTTACCGTAGGCATCTGCTTGATGAATACTTTGATAGTCAGTACTTCGTCGAAGCCCGCAGGAGCAATGTAGCGCGAGTAGTTCTCATATACAGGCAGCAGGATGCCCGCATCTTCGAGCGCTTTGTAGCTCAAGCCAATTTTGCGCAGTGATTCTACACGGGCAATTTCAAAAAAGGAGGCGTAATGACCGTAATAGACATATCCCATTTGGTCTACGTGTGCATAGCGGACGCGCACCTCTACTTCATTTGTAAACATAAGTTGCTTGGGTTACCTTTCGGGCAAAATTACAATCTGTATGCTGCCTGATGCAATTATTGACCTACACTATTTTCCTTCTATTGATTTTTTTACGTATATGCTAGGGAAAAGAAGTGTAGTGGTAGAAATATGTAGCTACTATGAAAAGCAAACCGGCAGAAATCGTTGTTATGTGCTTGGTGCAAATCAGGTGCAGCGCCTCAGCATTCCTGTAATGAAAACTGAGGCTGCCAAAGTACCTTATGCGCAAGTAAGGATAGACTACCGCCAGCGCTGGCAAGACAACCACTGGCGAACGATTTACTCTGCCTATGGCAAAGCACCTTACTTCGAGCATTATGCCGATGAACTTAAAGCCGCTATCTACTCAGGCGAGGAGTATCTGGTGCAATTAAACCTTAAGATGCTGACACTTTGTCTTTATTTTTTGAAAATGCCTGTCAATATTTCAGTTACAACGCATTACCAAAAAAGTTATGAAGGCACTTTAAAGGATATGAGAGGACGAATAGCCTATCTACCCGATGATACGACTGACAGGAAAGGCTATATCCAGCTATTTGGTCAGAAATTTGTCCACAATCTTTCCATATTAGACCTTTTATTTTGTGAAGGCGCGCAAAGTGTATGCTACTTGCAGCAAAACCTGCTGGAAATGCAATAAAACAATAGTCTTCAGATTTGGGTTTTAAAATTTAAATGCTATCTTTACAAAAAGCCAAAAGAGGAATTAAATGGAAGCAAAGTTCTCAAAAGTCGTCAAAGACGTAATCTCTCTTAGCCGCGAGGAAGCGCTTCGGCTCGGACATGATTATATCGGTACCGAGCATTTGACTCTCGGGCTTATCCGCGAGGGAGGCAGCATGGGTGTGATGCTGCTCAAGAAGTTAAACGTACCTTTTAACGACTTACGCGAGGCGATTGAACATGCTACGCGTAAATCGGTTAATTTTAATGTGCGCAATCTGGCGAATATTCCTCTGACCCGTCAGGCTGAAAAAGTACTTAAACTAACAGTTGTGGAAGCAAAAAACTTTAAAAGCGATATTGTAGGTACTGAGCATTTATTACTGGCAATTCTACGCGATGATACAAGTGTTGCTACCCAGTTGTTAGCGCGATTCAATGTTAATCACGAAGTTGTTCGACAGTTGTTAGAATATCACTTGCAAAATCCTACTGCAGAGTTGCCTGATACCGATGATTCGGACGAGGACAGCGGTCGTATGTTCGGCTCGGGTGGAGGCGCCTCAAGAGGAAGCGAAAGCAAACCAGGTGAGAAATCTCGCACTCCTGTATTGGATAATTTTGGTCGCGATCTGACTAAGATGGCTGAAGAGGGTAAACTCGATCCCATTATTGGTAGAGAAAAGGAAATTGAGCGCGTAGCACAGATCCTCAGTCGTCGCAAGAAAAACAACCCTATCTTGATCGGTGAGCCGGGCGTTGGTAAAACTGCCATCGCCGAAGGTCTGGCGCTGCGTATTGTGGAGAAGAAGGTCTCTCGTGTACTTTTCGGCAAGCGTGTTGTTACCTTAGATCTTGCTTCATTAGTTGCAGGAACCAAGTACCGCGGTCAGTTTGAGGAGCGCATGAAGGCTGTAATGAACGAACTTGAAAAAGCACCAGAGATCATTCTTTTCATTGACGAAATTCATACTATTGTAGGTGCAGGCGGAGCTTCCGGCTCGCTGGATGCTTCCAACATGTTCAAACCTGCGCTGGCTCGCGGCGATATCCAATGCATTGGAGCAACCACATTAGACGAATACCGCCAGTATATAGAAAAAGATGGCGCATTGGCGCGTCGTTTCCAGATGGTTATGGTAGAAGCTACTTCACCTGAGGAAACCATTGAAATCCTGCATAACATTAAAAACAAGTACGAAGACCATCATCACGTTTACTACGAGCCCGGAGCAATTGAGGCCTGCGTCAAACTGTCTGATCGCTACATTAGCGACAAGTTCTTGCCAGACAAAGCAATTGACGTGCTGGATGAAGCTGGCGCCCGTGTACACATCAGCAATATTCACGTCCCTGAAGATATTGTCAAACTCGAAGAACAAATCGAGCAGATCAAAAAGCAGAAAAATCAGGTCGTGAAAAGCCAAAAATACGAAGAAGCAGCCCAATTGCGCGACCGTGAAAAGCGCTTGATGGAACAGTTGGAAATGGCTAAAAACCGTTGGGAGAGCGAAACACGTAAGCAGACCTATCCTGTAACTGAAGAGAACGTAGCAGAAGTAATTGCGATGATGACAGGCATTCCTGTCAATCGCGTAGCGCAGAGCGAAGGTCAGAAATTGCTGACAATGAAAGCCGACCTGATGGGCAAGGTTATTGGTCAGGACGAGGCAATTATTAAACTGACTAAGGCAATCCAGCGTACCCGCGTCGGACTGAAAGATCCCAAGAAGCCCATCGGCTCGTTTATCTTCCTTGGCCCTACAGGTGTAGGTAAAACCGAACTTGCTAAGGTATTGGCTACTTACCTGTTCGATCGCGAGGATGCACTCGTCCGAATTGATATGAGCGAGTACATGGAGAAATTCTCTGTATCGCGTCTGATAGGAGCCCCTCCCGGATACGTTGGTTACGAAGAAGGCGGACAACTGACCGAGAAAATTCGCCGTAAGCCGTACAGCGTTGTGTTGCTCGATGAGATCGAAAAAGCACACCCGGACGTATTCAACATCTTGCTGCAAGTGCTTGACGATGGTATCCTGACAGACGGCTTGGGCAGACGTGTAGATTTTCGCAATACGATCATTATCATGACTTCCAATATTGGAGCGCGCGATCTGAAAGACTTTGGTACAGGCATCGGATTTGCTACAAAAGCAAGAACAGAAAACCAAGATATGCTGATGAAAAGCACCATTCAGAGTGCCCTCAAGAAAGTATTCTCGCCTGAGTTTCTGAATCGTTTGGACGATGTGATTGTATTCAATCCATTAGAACGCAAGCATATCCATCAGATCATTGATCTCTCGCTGGGTAAACTGTTCCATCGCATTACTAATCTGGGCTATAAAATTGTCTTGACAGAATCGGCCAAAGATTTCCTTTCAGAGAAAGGCTATGATCCTCAGTACGGGGCACGTCCGCTGAACCGCGCGATTCAGAAATATTTGGAAGATCCAATTGCAGAGGAGTTGCTCAAAGGTGAAATTGTCGAGGGCGATACAATCCAAGCCGACCACGAGGAGGGTAAAGACGAACTAACTCTTACAATTCTCAAGCCGGTTACAGAAGAACAAGCCGGATAGCACGGTAAAAAGGTGTAGAAAATAAAATGAAAAAGGTTACCTGAATTATTCGGGTAACCTTTTCATTTGACGAAAGTAGTAAAAAAAGCAGTTCATGGTTTGTTTTCACCAGCGATGTAATACTAAAATGACTCATCTACCATGCAGTTTTTATCTCGTAGGAACTGTGTTCAAATGCAAGCCAGAGAGATTGCATGTTGGTAGCATTGAAATCATCGCTGCCCCCTTTTTTCTGAGGCTGTCCAAAAAGGCTGAATATAGCACAGACTTTAGTCTGTAGATATTTGATTATCAAGTGATTAACAAATCACAGACTAAAGTCCGTATTACTTTGGACACCCTCTGGTAACTGGTGAAACTCTTAATGGAGCAATCGAAGAGGGGATGCGACTATTACATTACCAATATCTAACCCACTTCGGGGTAATTTACCCATCATGCAATTCATAATGGTATCAGCTATAAAGCAAGCGTTAGCTAACTTTAGGTGCGCCGGCGAGGATTTCCTCGTTGGCTAATTGGCTGAACTTTTCAAAGTTATGTACAAACATGGCAGCAAGTTGCTGCGCCTTTTCATCATAGGCTGCCTTGTCTGCCCATGTATTGCGCGGTATGAGCAACTCATCCGGCACGTTAGGGCATGAAACAGGTACTTCTACGCCAAATACCGGATCTGGCGTCATAGCTATCCCCGACAGACTGCCGTCCATAGCTGCGGTAATCATTGCGCGGGTGTAAGACAGTTTCATACGAGAACCTACACCATACGGGCCACCTGTCCAGCCGGTATTAACCAGCCATACGGTCGTTTCATTTTCTTCTAACTTTTTGCCCAGCAGTTCTGCGTATTGCGTAGGGTGCAATGGCATAAACGGCGCACCGAAGCACGTTGAGAATACTGCCGTAGGTTCAGTAACACCCAACTCGGTACCGGCTACTTTGGCTGTGTATCCCGACATAAAGTGATACATCGCCTGCCCTTTAGTAAGACGCGAAATAGGAGGCAAGACTCCATAGGCATCACATGTAAGGAAGAAGATATGGCGCGGTGGGCCGCCTACTGAGTGTTCTAAGGCATTGCTAATGAAGTAGATAGGATAAGAAACGCGCGTATTTTCGGTAACGCTTGTATCTGTAAAATCTACTATACGCGTACCTGCTTTGAAGCGCGTATTTTCCAGTAAAGAGCCAAAGCGGATGGCATTCCAGATGTCCGGCTCATTTTCTTTGCTCAAATTGATAACTTTTGCATAGCAACCGCCTTCAAAGTTGAAGATACCTCTGTCTGACCAGCCGTGTTCATCATCACCGATCAGGAAGCGCTTCGGATCGGCAGAGAGGGTGGTTTTACCTGTTCCCGATAAGCCGAAGAAAACAGCAACGTCGCCGTCTTTGCCTACGTTAGCCCCGCAGTGCATCGGCAGTACGCCGTGATCTACAGGCAGCAGGAAGTTCAGAATGCTGAAAATGCTTTTCTTGGTTTCGCCGGTATAGCGTGTGCCACCAATAATGACCAATTTTTTGGTGAAGTTTATAATTACAAAATTTGGACTGCGCGTACCGAAGACCGTAGGATCTGCTTCAAATTCAGGAAGAGCGAGTATTGTAAAGTCAGGTGTAAATCCGTTCAATTGCTCGACTGTCGGACGGATAAACATATTGTAGCAAAACAGGTTGTGAGAGGCATGTTGCCCAATGATACGGATGCGAAAGCGGTACTTTTCGTCAGCGCCCGCGAAGGCATCGCGCACAAACAGATCTTTGCCTGCTGCCCATGCAATCATGGCTTGTAACAAAGCATCAAATTTATCCGCATCGAATGGTAGATTGATATCGCCCCACCAAACTTTATCTGTCGTGATGGCATCTTTTACAATGAAGCGATCTTTGGGGGCGCGCCCTGTAAACTTGCCTGTGTCGTACATTAGGGCACCATTATCGGTTAGTGTGCCTTCTTTTCTTTCAATTGCCAGCTCGACCAGTTCGCCGACAGATAAATTGTAAAAAATTTTGCCCGGTTTTAATCCTAAACCTGCTAGTCCTTCAGATACATGAGTTATGTTTTGCATGAGAAAAATTTGTGTGTTGTTAGTAACTGAGATTCAATTCCGATTTCCAACGCTGATATCCCTTGACAGCCAATATAAGCAAAATTGCATATACGAGGCTGGTCGCAAAAAGATCTTTCATAAAATAGATACCTATGTATAAAACATTGACAAAAATCCAGAAAAACCAATTTTCAATTTTCTTTCTGGCTAACAGCCACTGAGCAATCACGCTGAAGGAGGTCGTTGTCGCATCCCAATATGGCAGTGAGGCTGGGGTGTAGTTCGCCAAAATTTCTCCAAATATAAATGCTGTAACCGAACTGACAATGATGTAAGTCACCAATTCTTTTCTTGTGAGTTTGGTAACAGGCAGTTTTTCCTCTTTCCCCCTGCCGTGCAGCCAGTTATACCATCCGTAGATGCTTAAAAGCAGGAAATAAATATTGAGCATGAAGTCGCCCAACAGATATACTTCATAGAAAACCCAGATATAGCAGACGATGCTCAGAATACCGATTGGCCATCCCCAAATATTTTGCCTTGTATTGAGCCATACGCAGACGACCGTTAGTATTGCGCCTAACAATTCGATTGGGCTATTGTAAAAATAATCGGCAATAGCTTGCCAAAACTCAGTCATTAGGAGTGGCTACGGTTTTACGAGTTGCTTTTAAGCGTCTTGAGCATAGTGCGGACGTGTTGGCTGCTTTCAAAGATAGCTTCGTGCACAGCAGCAATTTGATGGGAGGCATCTAAAAGATAGGTAATCCGCTTGGGCATTCCAATAAACGGCATTGTTGCGCGGTACAGTTTGGTAACGCTGCCGTCTTGATCTGACAGCAGGTCAAACGGCAACTGATATTGTTTGATAAACCGCTGATGTGTAGCTATGCTATCTCTGCTGATGCCGATAACGGCTACCTCTAAATCGCGAAAGGCCTCGAAGTGGTCGCGGAAACTACAGGCTTCGGCGGTGCATACACCTGTGAAATCTTTGGGATAAAAGTAAATTACACATGGCTTGCCTGCCATATCGCGCGAGAGTTGAAAATTGCTGCCGGATGTAGAGGGCAGTATAAAATCGGGCGCCTTCGTACCAATTGCTAAAGCCATAACCTACGGGGGATATTGTTTGACTAATAAAACAACAATGCCACAGGTTTGTTCTGTGGCATTGTTATGTAAAAATAAATTTATTTTACACGCTCGATGTACTCGCGAGTGCGCGTATCTACTTTGATTTTTTCGCCAATATCGCAGAACAAGGGTACTTTGATTTGTGCGCCTGTTTCCAATGTTGCAGGTTTCAAAGTTTTAGTTGCTGTATCGCCTTTAATGCCCGGTTCAGTATAGGTGATTTCCAGTACTACTGTATGAGGCAATTGCCCTTGAACGGGAGTTTCACCATCAAAACTTACCATTACGGCTGTGCCTTCTTTCAGCAAATCTACATTATCGCCAAACAAAGTTGCGCTGATATAAGGCTGCTCATATGTTTCGTTATCCATACAAACCAGATTATCTCCTTCGCGATAGAGATATTGTAATTCGCGCGTTTCTACACGAACGATCTCAACGGATTCGTCTGTGCGGAAGCGTGTTTCTGCTTTACCGCCGGTGCGCATATTGCGCATAGTTGCTTGATAAAAAGCGCGTAGGTTTCCCGGCGTGCGATGCTGCCACTCAATAATTTGACAAATATCACCGTTATACCTAATGAATGAACCTATCGAAAGATCTGATGCTAATGCCATAATTGATTTTTTTGGCGCAAAATTAGCCAAAATAGTCTTTCAGTGCCTGCTGATTAAAATTTAATTTCGCGAGCAGCGTTATTTGTAAACACTTGCTTAGCTAAACACCTTTATATTTCATGGATCATTTTCGCCTTGGGATATTGCGTCATATCTTTTTACCAGTCGTTTTGTGTATCTCTGCTACAGCAGGCGCACAAGTAAAACCGATCCCCTTACTCGATTCTGCAGCACTTGCCAAAATTAAGCCATATACTTCGTTGGAAGCGGCACTTAAAGAACCGCAAAAAGTCATACGCTTGCACCTGACCCGCAATCTGGATGATTTTTGGGATGTGAACAGCTCTGATACCCTGCATACCCTGCCCGAAACTATCACCCAGTTGGTCAATCTGCAAGAGTTGGTTATTGTGGACTACAACCTGCGGCGGCTGCCCGCTTACTTAGGTAAATTGCGCAACCTGCAATTCATCAGGATTCAAAAAAGCAACTTGATGATGTTGCCGCGTGAAATCGGCCTACTGCACAATCTACAAGTGCTTGATCTACAGGGAAATATGCTGGAAGCGCTGCCCGAGTCGGTTTCCTTACTGGTAAAATTGCATACCCTGAACCTTGCAGACAATAGATTTTCGCAGTTTCCGCGACAAATCTATTCCTTGAGCAAATTGAGAAGGCTCATCATGAGCGGCAACGAACTGATGAGTTGGACAATGCCGCAGACAGAGACGGCCGTCTTACTCGAAGAAATAGATCTTTCAGAAAATCATCTCAAAACACTGCCTCGAAATCTGACATTGCTGCCCAAACTGGCAATGATTAATGTACAGAACAATCAGTTGCAAAGTATCCCCCCCGGATTTTCTAAGGCTGTACAGATCCGTCATTTAGATTTATCGCTCAATTCGCTGGATGCGCTTCCGATAGACTTTGCTCAGTTGCAGCAACTGGAAAGCCTAGATCTGTCGCACAATTACTTCACCACTGTTCCGGAGGTATTAGCGCAGATACCATCGCTGCAAAGTCTGGATATGTCCCATAATTTGCTCCGCGTACTTCCCGAATCTATCGGTAATTTGAAAAACTTGCGCCAACTCAGCCTGAGCTACAATAAAATCGTCAGTTTGCCGCGCAGCATCTCGCAACTTAAGCAATTGAAAGAGTTGGTACTCTGGAAGAATGAAATCAGCACCTTGCCTGCTGAGCTGTTCGATCTGCCTTCATTAGAAAGTTTGGATCTTAATTCCAACAAAATTTCTCATTTACCTGCCGAAATAGCTAAATTACAACGCCTAAAGGTTTTAATATTGTGGGGCAACAAACTGACGCAAATTCCTAATGAAATTTGCAAACTTGGCGAATTGCTGGCTATAGACCTGATGAATAATGAGTTGACCTCCTTTCCCGGTTGTATTAGTCAAAGTAAGTCTCTGAAAGTGATTGAGTTAGGAAATAACCGTTTTTCTGCCGAAGAGAAGCATCGGCTCTATCGCACATTTGATAAAGTGCAGATATCATTAGACTAAACAAACAATGAACGCAAGAAAAATTGCTATCGGATCCGATCATGCCGGATTTTACTACAAAGCAGCCATTATTAAACATCTGGAAGCGGCAGGTTATCAGGTAATTGATAAAGGCACGTATTCGGAAGCCGCTGTAGATTATCCTGACTTTGCGCACCCTGTAGCAGCAGCTGTGGAATCAGGCCAAGCCGATAGTGGCATACTGATTTGTGGCAGCGGAAACGGTGTGGCTATCACGGCTAACAAGCATCAAGGCATTCGTGCGGCACTCTGTTGGACAGTTGAACTTGCAGCACTTGCCCGCCGGCACAACGACGCAAATATTATCAGTTTGCCTGCGCGGTTTGTGTCTTTGGAAGATGCAATTGCTATGGTAGATACTTTCCTCAATACTGCATTTGAAGGCGGCAGACATCAGAACAGAATCAATAAAATTGCTTGCTAAACTAAAAATTATTTCTCGTCATGAAAATCGCTGTTATTGGAACAGGCTATGTAGGGCTTGTTTCGGGTACTTGTTTTGCAGAAACGGGCAACCACGTAGTGTGTGTGGATAACAATGTTGAAAAAGTAAATAGGCTGCTCAAAGGCGAGTTGCCAATCTATGAACCCGGTTTAGAATTGCTTTTTGAGCGCAATACTCGCCAAGGCAGGTTGAAGTTTACCACCAATTTGGAAGAGGCGATCAAACAAGCAGAAATCATCTTTCTGGCGCTGCCAACTCCTCCCGGAGAAGATGGCTCGGCTGATCTTTCCTATGTATTGGGTGTAGCTCATCAGTTGGGTAAAATTATTGACAACTACAAAGTGATTGTAGATAAAAGTACTGTACCCGTAGGTACAGCCGAAAAAGTGCATGCAGCTATTGCTGCCAATGCAAAAGTAGCGTTCGATGTAGTGGCCAATCCTGAGTTTCTGCGCGAAGGGGTTGCGGTCGAAGATTTTCTGAAGCCAGATCGCGTAGTTATAGGTACTACCTCACAACGCGCCCGCGAGATAATGCAACGTCTCTACGAACCTTATGTTCGCCAAGGTAATCCTATTATCTTCATGGACGAGCGTTCGGCCGAGATGACCAAGTATGCGGCAAACTCGTATCTGGCGATGCGTATTAGCTTTATGAATGAGATTGCTAACCTCTGCGAACTTGTCAATGCAGATGTAGATAATGTGCGCAGAGGGATGGGCAGCGACAAGCGCATCGGCCCCCGCTTCCTGTTCCCGGGCGTAGGCTACGGCGGCAGCTGCTTTCCTAAAGACGTACAGGCACTCAGCCTGACGGCTAAGCAATACAAGTATGATTTCCGCATCCTCGATGCAGTAATGGCAGTGAACTATAAGCAGCGCCATGTATTAGCTGAAAAAATCAAGGATTTTTATGGCAATGAACTGCGCGGCAAGCAAATTTCGATTTGGGGACTTGCTTTTAAACCGAATACGGACGACATCCGCGAAGCGCCTGCTTTGTACATCATAGAAGACTTGCTGGAGCAAGGCGCTATCATCACAGCGTTCGACCCTGAGGCGATGGAAAATACACGTAGCGTACTTGGTGATCGCATCAATTATGCAGCAGATCCTTATGAGGCACTACAGGGTGCTGATGCCTTAGCTATCGTTACGGAGTGGAGTGAATTCCGCACACCTGATTTGGAAAGAATGGCTGCCTTAATGCGCGCTAAAGTAATTTTTGACGGACGCAATCTGTACAACCTGTCCATCTTGCAACAGGCAGGTTGGTACTATGCCAGCATTGGCAGACGCGTAGTTGTTCCGCAATAATACCATATATCCTTTAGCGCATGACTATGTAACATGCCTTCTTCGGTTGAGGCTGTCCAAAAAGGCTATATGTAGCACAGACTTCAGTCTGTAGCCGTCTGATTATCAAGTAGTTCAATGATCACAGACTAAAGTCTATGTTACTTTTTTGACAGCCTCAAAAACTGCATGGCAGATGATTCATTTTAGCATTATACAAACTCGTTAGCTTGCCACATTTGTTTTTAACAGATGCCTACACCTGATTTGCATACCTTATTTTCACTGCTTTTGGGTTCAAACAATGGGGTACACTGCAACCCCCAAATCCCCTCTCACCCTATCTTTGCGGCATGAAAAATCAGCCGCTACAACCTGTTCGCCAAGAGGACTTCTGGTACGAACTGCCCGATGAGCGCATTGCCCGTTTCCCGCTGGAAGAGCGCGATGCTTCTAATTTGTTGGTGTATCGCGAGGGCGACATTCGCCACAGCCGTTTTCGGCAAATCGCGGAGGAGTTGAAAAGCGGCGACACCCTGTTTTTCAACAACACTAAAGTGATTCCCGCAAGGATTTACTTTCAGAAGGAAACCGGAGCGCTCATCGAGGTATTTTTATTGCATCCTGTAGCCCCTACGTCGGATGTAGCGCTGATCATGCAGCAAACCGAACGCTGCACATGGGCTTGCGCCGTCGGCAACCTGAAACGCCTCAAAGACGATACACTGTTGGAGCGCGAAGTACAAATAGAGGGCAATACGGTCAAACTGCAAGCTACTTTGCAAAACCGCGAAGTACAATGGATTGATTTTCAGTGGAATAGCTCAGATGTAAGTTTTGCTGAACTGCTAACCTATGTAGGTGTAACGCCGCTGCCGCCATACTTGAAACGCCAAGCAGACGAGAAAGACAAGCATTTGTATCAGACTGTTTATGCCCAACAGGAAGGCGCTGTTGCCGCACCTACCGCCGGCCTGCACTTTACCGATTACATCCTCAACGAAGCGCTGCCGCAAAAAGGAGTGCAAACCGATTACCTGACGCTGCACGTGGCTGGCGGGACTTTCCAGCCAATTAAGCACGAAAATGTGTTAGACCATCCGATGCACTCCGAGCAGATGATTGTCAGCGTAGAAAATATGGATCGTTTGCTGGCTGCCGAAGATGTGGTAGCTGTCGGAACGACATCTATGCGCACATTGGAAAGCCTGTATTGGTACGGCGTACTGCTCGGCGAAAATCCCGATGCGACTTTCTATATCCCCAAGTTGATGCCTTATGGTTATGAAGCCGCACAGCTGCCTACACGCAAGGAGGCCATTGCCCGTGTAAAGGATTACATGCAGCGCCATCAGCTCAAGAAATTGCAGGGCGAAACCGAAATTATGATTATTCCGGGTTATGATTTCAAAGTTTGCGATGCATTGATTACCAACTTCCACCTGCCGGGAACTACGCTGATTATGTTAGTAGCGGCTTTTATTGGTCAGGATTGGCACAAGGTTTATCAGGAAGCATTGGCAAATAACTATCGTTTCCTGAGCTTTGGCGATTCGTCGCTGCTGTTTCGCAGGAGGCAATAGGGTAGCAGTTTGAACGCATACCAAAAACACATGAGGCTGTCCACAAAGGCTACATGTAGCACAGACTTCAGTCTGTAGCCGTCTGATTATCAATTATTTCAATGATCACAGACTAAAGTCCGTGTTACTTTTTGGACAGCCTTATGCAACAGCGCTACTTCAAATGCTAACGATCGTTAGTCTTCGGAGGTAGTTTTCTTATTTTTTCCTGTGAAAAACTTAAGCCTGATCACCTCTTGCTGAGTCAGGAAGCGCCAATGACCGCGTGGAAGTCCTTTTTTGGTCAGGCCTGCATAGGTTGCGCGATCCAGTCTTACAACCTCATAGCCGAAATGCTCAAAAATGCGCCTGATGATGCGATTTCTGCCGCTGTGGATATCAATAGAAATAATCTGGCGATCATCGGTCATGTACGACATGTTATCAGGTTTGATAAAACCGTCTTCCAGCTCAAAACCTTTCATAATCTGGTCAAAATGGGCTTCCTCCAATGGTTTATTCAATTCCAACTGGTAGTTTTTCTTTACCTGATTGGAAGGGTGCGACAGTTTTTCTGCTAAGGCGCCGTCGTTGGTGAGTAGCAGCA
The DNA here is from genome assembly GCF_053489755.1 of Rhodoflexus sp. NCBI lineage: Bacteria > Pseudomonadati > Bacteroidota > Cytophagia > Cytophagales > Thermoflexibacteraceae > Rhodoflexus > Rhodoflexus sp. The sequence goes on along the minus strand of NZ_JBRCHD010000058.1, from coordinate 45,263 downwards.
AACCCGTTGTATTTCGGTCTAAACGTCCTACGGGGTAAATACGCTCTTGGCAGGCATCCTTAACCAGTTCCATCACTGTTTTGCGTTCTCGTGGATCATCGGTTGTAGTGATGAAATCTTTAGGCTTGTTGAGTAATACATAAACCAGACGCTCGCGTTTTAGTGTTTCGCCGTCCAACTCTACGCGATCGGAAGGTTTTACGCGATAGCCCATCTCAGTAACTACCTGATTGTTGATCTTGACACGTCCGCTTTCGATGATTTTATCAGCTTCGCGGCGCGACGAGATGCCCGCATTTGCGATAAATCTATTCAAGCGAATACCTTCATTGGGGTTTTTGCGGATGCCTTTAGACTCGGCAATACTTTTGATCTTTGTTAAGTCGTAGTCAGGTGTGCGCAGCGTACCTGCCCGACGCGGACGCAGTACTTTGTTTTCGTCTCTGCGGCTTTTGTTATTGCGCTCGTAGCCTTTAGGAATATCTTTCCACCAGTAAGTGCCTCTCTCTTTATTACCTCCGTGCTGATTGCTACTGCCCTTGCTGTCATTATCAATGCGCTTGCGGAATGGCGGACGATCGTTATTGCTGCCACCACCATCGTTGTTCCCTCCCTCGCGGCGGAGCGAGGGTTTGGTATTAAAATTACCTCTGTTGTTGTCGCTTGAGGAATTGCGGAAAGATTTTCTGCCGCCCTTAGCCTGACCAAAGCCTGATTTTCCCAGCTTTGTTGGTTTCTTGTTCATAAAATAGATGCTTGGAAATTAATTAGCATATGGTTGGTCGCTTTACGGTCTATCTCACGACAGGCCGAAAAAATAATTTTATTGGAATATGCAAAGGTAAGCGATCTCAATGGATAAATCGCAATTTACTCGCTTTCAGGGGTAAGGAAATTTTGTGCTTCCTCTTCCGGCAGATCTTTGGGCTGTGGCAGATCCTTCAAATCGTTCAGGTTGAAATACTGCATAAATGCGGGGCTAGTGCCGTAGAGCAACGGGCGACCGGGGCCTTCGGACTTGCCTCTGATTTCGATGAGTTCTTTCTCTAATAGCTTCTGTAGGGCATAGTCGCAGCCAACGCCTCTGATTTGCTCGATCTGAGCCTTAGTAACCGGTTGTTTGTAGGCAATGATGGCGAGAGTTTCCAAAGCAGCCTGCGACAAGCGTTTTTTAGACGTGTGCTTGAGCAAAATAGCAACACTTTGCCTGTAGGCTGCTTTAGTCAGCAATTGGTAACCGCCAGCAACTTGTACCAACTGGATGGCACTATTGTCTGCATTGTAACGCGCCGTAAGTGCTGCAAGCGCATCGCTGACATCGGCAAGGGGCACCTCGATAGCCAGCATTTCCGACAAACACTGCTGCATATCTTCCAAACGCACAGGCGAAGGGGCGCAGAAAATCATCGCCTCTACGTGGTTAATCAGAAATAAGGAGGCTTCGGGCATGGCTATAATAAATATGCTGCAAAACAAAAACAATCCTGACAGATTTTCAAGCCTGTCAGGATTGTTTGGCAGTAGATATGCAAAAAATATCAGCGTGTTTTATTAAGTTTGGCTTCAATTGTTTGCTGGGTGTGCGGTACTGCTCTGAGGCGCTCTTTCGGAATGAGTTTGCCTGTGTCTATGCAAACGCCATATGTACCATTCTTGATGCGTACAAGTGCATTTTCAAGTTGGGTTATATATTTCTGAGTACGAGCAGCCAACTGATTGAGTTGTTCTTTTTCCAACGCGTCTGCACCGTCTTCCAACGATTTCAGGCTGTTTATATTATCATCGCTGCCGGTGTTTCTGCGCGTGATAGAGTCTTTTAAATGTTGCAATTCTTCCCTAGATTTTTGCAACTTGCTCATAATCAGTTCTTCAAATTCCTTTAGTTCCGATTCAGAGTAGCGAAGTTTTTCTTCAGATTTCATACGTTGTTAGCCTGATGATTTTGTGCGCAAAAGTAAATGAATCTCGCTTAAACTGCTAACGGTGAACAGCGCCACGACTTTAAGTTTGTATGAATATTAATACGCACAAAACCAATTAGGGTTGTAGATTGTTTGACAGAGAAATTTATTTGCATTCCTTAACACTTTTTTCCCATGCAACAGGCACTTTTAACAGGGTCGCTTCAGGCGGTTAGCGTAGTTACCAACTGCTGGCAGCAAAGTTTACGATTCTATAAACAGGCACTCGGCTATCACATCCAGAAAGAAGGCACGCTGAATGCGGCGCAGCGCAATGCTTTCGGGCAGCACTTGGGGCGCTACGCACTGCTTGGGCATGAGGAAGGTTCGCTGGTGCGCCTTATCGAAAGCGCGCTTGCAGATGCACTGCCCAACAGGCTGGGGGCGCGTCCATGGGACTTGGGCATGGCGGTTATCGAGGCAGGCACTCCCGATATTGAAGAGGCCTATTACCGCGTATTGCGCAATCGCTTCGGAGCAATTTCTGAGCCTGCCGAGTTTGATGCCCAAGGCCCCGAGCCGCTGGGAATGGTGGTAATGAAAAGTGCAGCATTTATGGGCCCAGCAGGCGAGCAGTTATTTGTTACACAGATTGTCCGCCGCAAAGGAGGCGTTTCGCTGCTCAAAGAGTCGGCAGTAGCAGGCATTAATGCGCCTGCCAACGTAGTCATTTCGATGAAAGACCGCCGTCCGATCGAACAGTTTTGGCAGCCTGTACTAGGTATTTCACCAGTCAACGACCTGCCGCTGAAGCAGCCGCTTGCTGCCAAAATCATGGCAGGGCCGCCCGATATGGGCTTCGATATGCTGCTCATGGGGCATGGTACGCATCGCATCGGGATGGAGCAGCACGTTTATGCGCCGCACAATCCTACCTATGACTACGTAAGTTTTCCCTGTTCGTTTGAAAAAACCGGCATCGCATCCGCCTGTTGGCAATCGGCAGATCTGGAACTGGCTGCACAGAAAATTGCTACAGCAGGCCATGAAATCATCAGCCGCGTAGGACTACCTGTACGCCATGAGGAAGCACCCGAAGCCGTTGTTTTCAGAGGCCCGCTGGGCGAGATCATCGAATTGATAACTACCTGATAATCTGCAAAAAATAGCGCCTACCTATTGCAAAGGTATTGGGATGTGTATAACTTTAAGAACTAATTGACCCAAAGTCAAAAGTATTGACTAAGTTTCAAGTATGGGAGTACTGGAACGTCAGGAACGCGAGCAAGCGATTATCCGTGCAGCTGAGGAGGTTTTCTTCAGCAAAGGTTTTTATCATGCCAAAATGGATGAGGTTGCAGCTAAAGCCGGGCTGAGCAAAGGTTTGCTATACTTCTATTTCAACAGCAAAGAAGATTTGCTCATGGCGATCACTTACAAGGCTTTTAAATTGATTATCAGTACGTATGAGCAGTTACTTGCGGGAATTTCGGAGCGTACAGGCAAGGAAAAAGTACTGGCTGTGATGCGCAGTTACACCGAGTTCAGTAAAAAATATTTTTATTACCACGAGGCAATCCTGAATTATATGTCTGCCATCAGACTTTCTGTACGACAGCAAAAAGAGGGCGAGAAGGGAGTGCTGAATACCGAAGTTGCGCAACAAAGCAGCTATTACCAAAAAATCAGAGCCATTCACAACCTGCCCGTTTCTATTGTGATTAATCTAATCAAAGAAGGGGTAAAAGATGGCAGCATCCGCAACACGCAAAAGCCACAAACAATTTATGTAACGCTTTGGGCAATTATTATTGGTTATGTAAAGCTCAATATCAGTATGGGCGATCAGGATACAACTATTTATCACGTGAACCCCGACCAATGGCAGGAGTACTTGTTTCAAATCGCTGATCATATTCTTTCTAACCCCTAACAACAGCAGTTCGCCGCAACAATCAATCTATCAACCCAATTTAAATTAATTAGAATAATGAAAACACTCTACACCAAAATGCTCAAATTTCTGATATCTGTTTTACTGTTGCTGCTTACGGCGGCTTTAGCCTATGCGCAGCAAAGTATCACAGGTGAAGTTAAAGACAGGGCAGGTAATCCTGTCATTGGTGCAAACGTTTTACTGCAAGGCACGAATAGAGGCACACTGTCCGATGCTGCAGGCAGGTTCACAATCACGGGTGTTGCTCCCGGAAAATATACGCTTGTCATGTCGTTTATCGGCTACAAGACAGTGCGTCAGGAAGTAGAGGTAGGAAATGAGCCGCTGACAGTCAATATCAGCACAGAGGAGGATTTGCTTTCGCTAGACGAAGTAGTAGTAACCGGTGCTTTTGACGAGCGCACCAAACTTGAATCCAGCATTGCTATTACGACGCTCAGCCCCAAGTTGATGGATATGCGCGCCCCCCGCGGTACAGGCGACCTGTTGCAAGCCGTTCCTGGAGTTTGGGTAGATAACTCTGCGGGTGAGGTAGGCAACCGCGTAATTACGCGCGGAGTTACGCCGGTAGGTAATCAAAATATTGGTTTTCAGTACGTTTCTCTCCAAGAAGAGGGACTGCCGGTAATGGCTTCCCAACTGGGGTTTGCCGTAGTGGACATGTTCCACCGAAACGACCTGACCGTGGCACGCATGGAAGGCATTCGCGGCGGTAGCGCTTCTATCGCTGTTGCCAATGCGCCGGGCGGCATTTTTAATTTTATTTCTAAAATGGGCGGACTAAAAACAGGTGGTGCGGCAAGGCTGCAAACAGGGCTGCACAACAACGGCAAAATGTTGTATCGCGCAGATGTGGAAGTTGGCGGTCCGCTTGCCGCAGGCTGGACGTACCATGTCGGCGGCTTTTACCGCATAGATGAAGGCGCTCGTACTATGGATTTTAACGCTAACCAAGGCGGGCAGTTTAAAGCCAACATTAGTAAAAACTTTGCTCGCGGACAGTTCCGTCTGTACGGCAAATATTTGAATGACCGCAATACATTTTTCAAAGAAATTCCACTGACCAGCGATATGAAAAGTGGCTATGGGGGCTTTGATATTATCAACTCCACTACTTTTCTGAACATCAGGACAACTATTCCTGACGCATCGCGTTTTCGCCCCGAAATTCCTTTTGATCAATTACCAACGCGCACTTTTGATGCTTCCAGAGGCATTACTAACAAATCCTTAGCTTTTGGCGCCAGCTTCGATTACGATTTGGGCAATAACTGGGGGCTAAGTTTAGCTACCAAATTCAGCGACTTTGATCAGGACTACCTGCAATATCAGGGTAATGTAACTATGTCAGTAGTGCCGAGCGCAGCTGACCCCGGCTACGCGCAGTTTGGTCCGGGGGCTTATCCGGCGGTAGGCACACCTATTCCGGGCTTTTTGTCGCCGACTTATTTCGATTCCCGCACAGGCGAGGTGCTCGCCCGCGTGATCAACGGACAGTTAGACCCTAACACTCCTAATAGACTGGGGCGCTACCTCTTTGCTACCGCGCCGTTGAATATGAACAATCAAATCAGCGACTTGCAAGGTATTGCTCGATTGAACAAACAGGCTGGCAAACACAACCTCACATTGGGCTGGTACACAGGGCATACCTCGATGCAAACCCGTTGGTTTGTAGATGGTATCGCTTCCTCTTTCGATGGTCGTCCGGTGCGCATCACTTTCCCCTTTGCAGGGCAGACCGTACAAGCGACCGATCCTAACGGATTCCTGCTTTGGAGCGGCTTAGCCTACACCGTTACCGACATGCGATCTAACATCAACGCATTTTTTGCTAATGATCTGTGGAAAGTTAATGATAAGTTAAATATAGATTTGGGCGTGCGTTTTGAGTCTGTCAATCATAGCGGCACGAAGGAAGGTTGGCGCACCGGTGCCAGCGTAACAGCAGGCGCGCCGGGATTAGCCGCACTGGGAGGATTGGATCGCAATCCGTTTACTTCTTATGACTTAGGCTCGCGTCTTTTCAATGGTGTAACTTACGATTGGAACGAAACCTATAACTATTTTTCGGCCTCTTTAGGCATCAACTACAAAATCAGCGATAAATCAGCAACTTATGTGCGTTTTTCGCGCGGTAACAAAGCGCCTGAATTAGATTACTACGCCAATAACTTCGTTAATGTGCCTATCAAACGTGGCGTAATTGAAACAATTACGCAGGCTGAAATTGGCTACAAAATCAATTCACAGAAGATTTCCGCCACTATTACGGGTTTCTACAGCTATCAGGACAACGTATTGCTCCAGTTGTTTATTACGCAGGGCGCAAATAGTTTCTTCACTGACCCAACTTTTAACGCCTCCCGCACAATAGGCGTAGAAATTGAAACGATCTGGCAGCCTGTAAATAATTTCAATATTCGTTTGTCTTCTACGCTGCAAGATCCGCGTTTTGCCCGTCTGACTTACCAAAATACGGCACGAGGAACAAATCCTGATAATTTTTTTGATGAAGACTTCTCGGGCAACCGCGTGGACTTCTTGCCCGTTATCATGTTTGACATTACGCCCTCCTACAAAATCGGCAAATTTACCCCTTATATCAACTATCGCTTTTTCGGCAAGCGCTATGGCAATCGCCGCAATACAATCGAACTGCCTGCTTACGGCGTTGTGAGCGCAGGCATCATGGCAGACATCAACCGCTTCAACTTCGCCTTGCAAGGCAGCAACTTGCTGAATAGCACAGGCATTTTAAACTTTGGCGGCTATGGCGCTTTTGGATCTACTGCCGAAGATTTGGCGGTTGGAGGCATTCGCACTCCTACTGGAGCCATACTTTCCAACTCTGACATTACGGCTTTAAACGCCGCTGATTTCCCCGTGTGGGCGCGTCCCATTTTGGGCCGTCAGCTAACGTTATCTGTTACTTACAGTTTCTAATTGCATCACGGGCTAATTTGAATGAGCCGCTTCATAGTTGCGAGGCGGCTCATTATTTTTACATCAACACGTTCTTGATTTTGCCGGGCAGTTTTTTGCCTAAAATCTCTTCCATTTCGCGGGCAATGTCAATAATGGCTGCTATGTCAATGCCCGTTCGGATACCCATTTCGCTTAGCATATGAATTGTGTCTTCAGTGGCGATATTGCCTGTCGCTCCTTTAATGAACGGACAGCCGCCCAGCCCTCCAAAAGCAGTGTCGAAGTGGCGAACGCCTACGCGCATAGCAGCTACGAGGTTGGCGAGCCCTTTTCCCTCGGTGTCGTGCAGGTGGAGCATGACTGGTACGCTGCCTGCCATGTCCACAATGCGACCCATTAGCTCCTCCATCTGGCGCGGGTCGCCCATGCCGGTGCTGTCTGCCAGCGCAATCTCGTCTATGCCTAAGTCCAAATGCCGTTTGCTGAGGTCTAAAACCCGTTGGGCAGGAATTTCGCCTTCGTAGCGGCATCCAAACGCACATTGCAAGCCGCCACGCACGCGCAAACCTGCGGCTTTGGCAGTTCGAACCATGCTTTCAAACTCGACCATTGCCTCTTCTAAGCTCCTGTTGGCATTTTTGCGGCTGTGTGTGTCGCTGGCAGAAATAGAGGCAGCTATATGCGTAAATCCCGCTTCTACGGCGCGTTCTACTCCTTTGGTATTCAGTACTAAGGCATTAAGCGAGACATCAGGGCGCTTGTGAACAGCAGCAAAAACGGCTGCCGTATCTGCCATCTGCGGGACTAATTTGGGATTGACGAAGGATCCGACCTGAATCCGTCGCAGTCCTGCATCTATCAGGCGGTTGATGAGTTCAACCTTCTTCTCGGTAGGCAGCAGGGTGCTTTCCACTTGTAGCCCGTCGCGCAAACCTTGCTCTTCCAAAATAACTTCTGCCGGATACATAGGCGCTTCGTTTTTTATTGCGTCGTAAAATTAGGACTTTTGTAGTTCTAACCGTTGGGAATTAATGGCGCAAATAACGCATCAAGAAGTGGCAGCGGCATTTATTGCACTGGGCAATCGGCTGCAGCAACTCTCCGATCAGGATATGGAACGACTGTGTGCGGGCGCTGCTGCACGTAACAGTTGGTTTATTGAGTCGCACGTGCGGGCTGCTTTGGCAGGGGTTGTGCATATGCTGGAGCCTGTAGCGCTGCAAAACTGGCTGTCTGCCTACGATTTACCGGCCGGCAGGCGCAAAACCGTTGGGGTGGTAATGGCAGGCAATATTCCGTTGGCCGGTTTCCACGACTTCCTCTGTGTATTGCTTAGCGGTCATCGGCTGGCTGCCAAAATGAGTTCGCAGGACAATTTTCTGCTTCCGCAATTAGCCGAAATGTTGTTTGAAATAGCCCCCGAACTTCGCCAGCGCGTACAGTGGGTAGAAAAACTCAAGGACGTTGATGCAATCATTGCCACAGGCAGCGACAACTCTGCCCGCTACTTTCAATATTATTTCAGCAAGTATCCGCATCTGATCCGGCAGAATCGCGTATCGGCGGCAGTGCTGGACGGCTCTGAAACTACAGAAGAGCTTGCCGGATTGGCTTACGACGCGATGCTGTACTTCGGTTTGGGTTGTCGCAGTATCGCCAAACTGCTCGTGCCAGCAGATTATGATTTCACTCCTTTTTTGCAACAAACTGAAAAATTACATGCAACCGTCAACAGCCACAAATACCGCAACAATTACGATTACCAGAAATCAATTCTGTTGGTTAATCGCGTAGCACATTTGGATAGCGGCGTGTTGCTACTTACTGAAAACCAAGCCTTTGCCTCGCCTATGTCAGTAGTTTATTACCAGACCTACAGCAGCCGCGAAGAAGCGGCGCAAATTCTTGCAGCGCAAACGAACAAGTTGCAATGCGTTGCTACACACGATACCCGCCTGTTCAGTCGAACGGTAGATTTTGGTCAGGCGCAGCGCCCCGGCGTTGCCGACTATGCCGACGGTACGGATACAATGGCTTTCCTGTTGCAAGTATAGTTGCTGTCAAAACTTTTCTTAGACAACGGCAAACATTTTGCGATTAGTATCGCTTATTAATGAGTTAGTGAGCGCGTATTTTTAGACTCATAAGATTGTGCGATGTCCAACACGCCTATTTCTATCATCTTTTGGAAACGACAGTTTTGACAAATACACCGAAAAAAATAGCTGATAACGACCCTACAGCAGTAGCCCGAAAGAAAGACCACATTGAGATGGCATTTCGTTCGCAGGTGGCTCAGGCACAGTTAGACAGTCGTTTTTTTTACGAACCTGTACTTGCTGCCCATCCTCGCAGTATCGAACCCTTCAGTTTCTTGGGTAAAACTTTCTGCGTGCCGATGTGGGCATCGAGCATGACAGGCGGTACGCAAATGGCGCGAACGATCAATACCAATCTGGCTCGCGCTTGTGGAGAGTTTGGTTTTGGTATGGGTTTAGGTTCATGCCGATCGCTGCTCTATTCCGACGAGCACTTTGAAGACTTCAACGTGCGCCCGATCATGGGATTCGAAGTGCCACTGTTTGCCAACTTAGGTATTGCGCAGGTAGAACAACTCCTGAAAAACAATCATTGGCACATAGCCGAGGAGATGGTGTTGCGTTTGCAAGCCGATGGACTCATTATCCATATTAATCCCACGCAGGAGTGGCTACAGCCTGAAGGCGATCTTTTAGACAACCCTCCCCTACAGATTATTGAAGAGGTGCTCTCGCTTACCCAAATGCCAATTATTGTAAAAGAAGTAGGTCAGGGTATGGGCCCCGAGAGTTTGCGTGCCTTGTTCAGATTACCGCTTGCTGCTGTTGATTTTGCTGCAGCAGGAGGCACTAATTTTGCCCTGCTGGAACTGCTTCGCTCCGATCAAGAACAACAAAACACATATGAATGCCTTACTACAATCGGACATTCGGCACAGGAAATGACCATATTTACCAATCAGGTAGTGGCAGAATTGGGCGAAAGTTGCCTGTGTCGCCATGTAATTGTTTCGGGCGGAGTGCGCAATTTCTTAGATGGTTACTATCTGATCCATCAGCTCAAAGTACCTGCTGTGTACGGGCAGGCCTCAGGATTTTTAAAATATGCTCGCGAGGATTACGCCCTTTTACATCGCTACATCAGCTTACAAATAAAAGGCTATTCCTACGCACAACAATATCTCAAAGTTCGCTAAGATCAACAAACAACTGCAAACGAAACAAAATGATTGCTTATTTTACGCTTAACTCATCACCATGCAAACCATCTCAGGATACTCAAAATTGAGCAAAGAACAAAAGTTAGAATGGTTAGCCCGTCAGGTCAGCGATGAGCCACAAGCCTTTGTGGACGAAATGAAAAGCTACTGGCATACCGATCGTGCCGTACAAAAGTTGTTTGACGAGTTCAGTGAAAATACACTGACCAATTTTTATATGCCTTTTGGTATTGCCCCCAATGTGTTGCTGAACGGGGAAATTTATGCAGTGCCGATGGTAATAGAGGAAAGTTCGGTAGTTGCTGCTGCATCGCGAAGCGCCAAATTCTGGCAAACCCGCGGCGGATTTAAGGCAAAAGTAATCAGCACTAAGAAGATAGGTCAGGTACACTTCCTCTGGGAAGGCGATTTCCTGAAATTAGATGTCCTGTTCGATGAGTTGAAAGAAAAAATGCTGGACAATACTGCGCTGATTACCAAGAACATGCGTCAGCGTGGCGGAGGCATTACCGACATAGAGTTAGTCAATATGACGCATATAGAACCGCACTACTACCAGTTCAAAGCAACCTTTGAAACATGCGATTCTATGGGCGCAAACTTTATTAATACTTGCCTCGAAGACTTTGCGCGCACCTTCCGGCAGTGGGCAGCGGAGCAGGAAGGTTTCAACGAGCGAGAGCGCAATCCAATGGTGATTATGTCCATTCTTTCCAACTACACGCCCGAATGTCTCGTAAAGGCATGGGTAGAATGCCCGGTTGCTGATTTAGGAAATTTTGATGAGATGGATGCCGAAACTTTTGCTTTCAAGTTTCAAAAGGCGCTAATGATTGCCAAAAATGATGTTTATCGGGCGACAACCCACAACAAAGGCATCTTCAACGGCATAGACGCTGTGATTTTGGCCACAGGTAATGATTTCCGTGCCATAGAAGCCTGTGGACATGCCTATGCCGCCCGCGACGGTCAATACCGCAGCCTGACAGACTGCTCGGTCGAAAACGGGATCTTCCGTTTCTGGATTACAATTCCTATGGCGCTGGGAACAGTTGGTGGGCTGACCAATCTGCACCCGATTGTGCGTCGTTCCTTCGAAATTCTGGGGCATCCCAACGCCGAGCAACTGATGAAAATTGCAGCAACTATCGGGTTGGCACAAAACTTTGCCGCCGTTAAATCATTGATTACCACCGGTATCCAAAAGGGACACATGAAAATGCACCTCATGAATATCCTTAAGCATTTTGACGCGACTGAAGCCGAAACTGCCGCAGCAGTAGCGCATTTCAAGAACCATGTGGTTTCTTTTAGTGCGGTGCGCGACCTGTTAGATGCTTGGCGAGAGGCAGCAGAAGCTAAACGAAACAACGATGCTGATTCAACCTTTGTGTAGATTCTTACAAGCAAATGCGGCATATGCAAAATTTTTACGGCAGCGGCAAATTGTTGCTCAGTAGCGAATATTACGTATTGGATGGCGCCCTTGCACTGGCAATGCCTACGCGCTTTGGACAAAAACTGAAAGTTACTTATCAGGCTTCCGAGCACAAAGTTTTGCACTGGAAAAGCTACGACAACGAAGGCAAACTTTGGTTTGAAGCCAAATTTGACACAGAATCTTTTGACTGCTTAGACAGATTCATTTCGCAAAAATCGCTTACCCTGCAAAAGATACTGCGCATGACGCGCCGACTGGCAGGTAACTTCCTGAAAGGCAGAGAGTACGTGCTGGTAGAAACCTATCTGGAATTTCCGCGCTGGTGGGGACTGGGCAGCAGCAGCACACTGATTCACAACGTCGCACAGTGGGCAGAGGTAGATCCTTACGACTTGCTGTTCGGTACATTGGGAGGCTCAGGCTATGATGTTGCCTGTGCAGAGGCCGCTGGGCCGATCCTGTATAAAAAATCAGCAGATGGGCCACTACACCGCATCGTAACCTTCGATCCGCCATTTAAGCAGCACCTATATTTTGTTTACTTAGGCAAAAAGCAATCCTCTGCAGCGGGAATCGAGCATTACCGTTCGCTGGGGCATAACAAAGCCGCTTTTGTCGAACAACTGACCCGCATTACAGAGGATTTTCTTAAAGCCGATACCTTAGAGCAATTTGATGCATTGATAGAAAAGCACGAAACCCTGATTGCGCAAAGTCTGCACTTGACCCGCATAAAAGATCTGTTTTTCAAAGACTTTTGGGGGGAAATCAAGTCGCTGGGAGCTTGGGGGGGCGATTTTGTACTCGCTACCAGCACCCGAAGTGCAGCGGAAACCCGCCTCTACTTTGCCGAAAAGGGTTTTGACGTGATGCTGACCTATGCAGAAATGATTAAAGAATCAGCAGACAAAGAAAGAAATATAGCAAGCGAACGCAGCGCAACGGTTGCAATGTCCTAAATTTGCTGTGGTTTAATTTCTTCCACCTCAAATAAGTCTGTTTTGGCACTACATCCGCAAGAGCAGGTCGTCTATTGGCGCGTTCCTTCAAATATTGCCCTTGTTAAATACTGGGGAAAACACGGGATACAACTTCCGCAAAATCCGTCGCTTAGCTTCACGCTGCGGCAATCTTATACCGATATGCAGATTTTGTATCGCCCATCTGATACAGGCAGCCGTACTGTAGATTTTTATTTTGAAGGCAAACCTAACGACAAGTTTAAGGCGAAGATTGTAAAATTTCTGGAGAATCATCCCGAAGATTTCGCATTTACCGAAGGGCTACAGCTAACCATCAAATCGCTTAATTCTTTTCCACACTCGGCAGGTATCGCCTCTTCGGCTTCCAGCATGGGAGCGCTTGCTATGTGTCTGGCTACGCTGGCACAGCGGCAGGGAGTCAGCCTTGGCAGCCCCAAAGAAGTACTGCAAAAGGCTTCCAACTGGGCAAGGCTTGCTTCGGGTAGCGCCTGCCGCTCCATCTACGGCGGCTATACAGTCTGGGGCGCAACCGACGAAGTTGCAGGCAGTTCCGACCTTTTTGCAGTACCGATACCAGCCGAACAAATACATCCTGTCTTTGCCGATTTTTGTGATACTATTCTCATTATTAGCGGGGAAGAAAAGGCAGTTTCCAGCCGTGCCGGTCATGCGCTGATGAACGGACATCCCTTTGCAGCCGTTCGCTACGAGCAAGCAAGGCAGCACCTAAGCCGCCTAATAGCCGTATTGCAAAGCGGTGACGTGGACACATTTGTACAAATAGTTGAAAACGAGGCGCTTACCCTACACGGGCTAATGATGAACTCGCATCCTTCGTTTGTACTAATGAAACCTGCGACGCTTGCAGTCATAGAGGAGCTACGTGCCTTCCGATGCGATACGCGCATTCCGCTGAGTTTCACATTAGACGCAGGCCCGAATGTCCATTTATTGTATCCTGCCGCTTATCAGGCAGAGGTGTACGCGTTTGTTAATGACCGAATGGCAAACTATTGTCAGGAAAACCGCTACATTCACGACGGCGTAGGCAAAGGCCCTGAACTTTTTAATTAATCGCGGGTAACAGCAATGACATATACCAACACCAGCTCCCCAACATTTCACTCCAAAATACTCCTTTTCGGTGAATATAGCCTGATTCTCAACTCAATGGGTCTTGCATTACCCTATCCGCTGTTTCAGGGGCGGCTGTTGCTCAAGCACATTACCGACAGCTCGCGGCGGATAGACCAGTCCAACCGCGAACTGAAAGCCTTTTGCGACTACATGAAACTGCGTAAGCGGCAGCAGGCGCTCAGTTTTGATTTTGATATTAACTCGATGGAATTTGACGTAGCGCAGGGGCTTTACTTCCAGTCCAATATCCCGCAAGGTTTTGGGGTAGGCAGTTCAGGTGCGCTGACCGCAGCACTCTACGACCGCTACGTGTACGATAAAGTTATTCTCAACGGACACCCAACCAACGATGAGATTGTTTGCCTGAAAAAGATTTTTGCCGAGATGGAATCGCATTTCCATGGTTCCAGTTCGGGGGTAGATCCGCTGATTTGCTACTTGGATCTGCCACTGCTCATTCGCAGCAAAACGGAAATAGAGGCTGTCCAACTGCCGCAATCTACAACTCAAGGTGGAGGTATCTTCCTACTCAACACGGGCAGACCGCGCAAAACAGAGCCGTTAGTCAATCTGTTTCTTGAAAAAATGCAGAATCCCGAATTTGCGGACTTGTGCAAAAACCAATTGATACCCTACAACGAAAACTGCATCTACTACTTTCTGGAAGGGGAAACGGACAAACTCTTCCATGAGTTAGCCAAATTATCTACATTCCAGTTGCAACACCTCAATCAGATGATTCCGCCGCTGTTCCGCCAGATTTGGCAATACGGGCTGGATTCGGGCTTGTACTACCTCAAACTTTGTGGTGCAGGCGGTGGAGGATTTATTCTGGGCTTTACCAAAGACTTTAGCGCTACGCGTGGACATCTGGAAGAGTATCAGTCGCGCATTGCCTACCGATTGTAACGAATTTATTACTTGAGCCATGAAAAAATTACTGCTGTTACTTTGTATGATTCCGCTGTTTGCTATGCAAGACAATCCCGCCTATCTGCTCTACGACCGCAACGGCAAGGCTGCCAAATACAGCGAACTGCTGGCGGCTGCACAAAAAGCCGACGTTATCTTTTTCGGGGAAAGCCACAACAACCCCATCTGCCACTGGTTGCAACTGCGCCTCACCAAAGATCTGCACAAGGCGGTAGGCGACAGGCTTGTACTTGCTGCCGAAATGTTTGAAGCCGACGATCAGTTGGTACTCAACGAGTACCTAAGTGGACTGATCAAAGAAAGCAACTTTGAAAAAGAGGCCAAAATCTGGAACAACTACGCCACCGACTATAAGCCTTTGGTAAACTTTGCTAAGCAAAACCAACTGCCTTTTGTGGCGAGCAACATCCCGCGCCGCTATGCTTCCATGATCGCATCGCAGGGTTTGAGCAGCCTTGAGAAGTTAGATGCCGAGGCTAAGAAAATGCTCCCGCCGCTACCGATTCCTTTAGATCGCGAATTGCCCGGCTACAAAAATATGGCAACGATGATGGGCGGGCATGGTGGCGCCATGAGCGACAACCTTGTTGCAGCACAGGCCTCCAAAGATGCTACTATGGGCTATCGCACGGCGCTTGCATGGGAAAAAGGCAAGGTCATTATCCACTTCAACGGTTCGTATCACTCCGATAACTTCGAGGGAATCATCTGGTACTTGAACCAGTACAAGCCCGGTCTCAATATCCTGACAATCAGCGTTTCCGAGCAAGAGGAGATCAGTACTTTAGCAAAAGAATCGCTCAATAAGGCAAACTTCATCATTGCTATTCCGGCAGACATGACCAAAACCTATTAATGATCTGCAATCAGATATTCAGCCAGTAGGTCAGTTTGGCAACAAGCGCCCTGTTTTTTACGAGCAGCGTATCGGCAAAGTAGTTGTCGGTATATACCAGAAAGAAATCCGAAACCGGCTTAAATCTCCATTGCAGGCGCGTATTGATGTTGATGTTGTTAATCTGGCTGTTGTATTGGAAAAACGTTGTCAGGAATAAGTCGCGGTTGAAGGTCAGATCGAAACGCGGGCCGAGCAGCCACAAGTCGGCGCTGTTGTAAGGCGCAGGAAAACGCAGGCGGTTGTATGTAAAATCCAACGAGATCAGCGCATAGGGCTGAATGCGGTAGTTAATGTCTCCCGAAATACTTATGCGATTGCCGTTGAAAAACTGCCCGACATAGCCTTGCAGGTTGTAATAAAATGCATGGATCGTATTGCCCGTATAGTTAGCGGTTAGGCTGTAGTAGGTATATGCCGAGCCGGTAGGCAGGCGCTCGCCTCCTGTGTTGGTAGGATCGAACGGTCGAAAGAGCAGCGTGTAGTCGCGGGAAAGTACCACGTCAAATTCGGTAGTGCTACGGAAGCGCATCGTGTGCCCAATAGCGATGTTGTGGTCGGTCAGCCCGTCTTCGGCGTTCCAAATCACATCGGTAATGGCAAAGAACCCGTAGCGATTGATCTTTTTCGAATTGGGGAAAAAGTTGCGCACAATGCGCGGGGCTACGCGGCGGAAGTTATTGCGCGGAATAAATCCCACAGGGGCGGTGTAGTTTTTCCCAACAATCTGATGCGTCCATTCCACAGTTAGCGTAGGCTTGCTATACACCAAATTAGCGCCATGTACAAAAGACTCAGGGCGGCTTGCTCCTTCAATGCTTTTGTGATAGAAAAACTTACCTGTCCATTGATTGCTTTTCGAGGCAAGGTTGTAATCCAAACCTACCAGCCGGTGGAAACGCATCGGGCGATTGATCGTATCAATTTCGCTAGCAGGCGCAAAGGTTTCCTTATTGACCAGAATGCCGCCGATATTGGAGCGGCTGAAAATCTTGCGTTGCAGCGCTGCTACCGAATAGTTATAGCCTGGCAGCCCAATAGCATCGTCAGGGGCTGCTTGCATGGTCATCAGGCCGGTGCGCCAGTTGTTGTTCAGTTTGCCGCTGAGGCGTGCGCCAAAGTGAATCGGGTTTTGGATGTTCTGCCCTGTGCGCTCGTCTATTGCTACGCCGATCCGCCGCGAGAAGAAGGGGCGCAGCCTATTCATACCAAAGTCGGCAAATAAATCTGCATTTTCCAAAAAAAACTGCCGCCTTTCGGGGAAGAAAATCTCAAAGCGATCTAAGTTGGTAACTTGTCGGTCAACTTCTACCTGCGAAAAGTCGGGATTAACCGTCAGATCCAGATTGAGCGCGGGTGTGATCGCTATTTTCGCGTCCATACCAATGCCGCGCTGGTAGCGGGTGTCGGTTTCGGTTAGGTGGTCTTTAGCTGCGCCGCCCGCCACGTAGGGAATCGCTACCAGATTAGCCCCCGGCTTTTTCAGAGGCTTGTCCCAGAGTAATTCGGCAGTGTATGCCAGTGAAAACAGCTGAAAATTGCGCGGGATAGGCACCCATGTAGAGCGCTCATTATATTTGCTGTCAATGCGGTAAAAATTGATGAACCATTTGTCTGTATCTTCTTTGAAACGCAAAGTCTTGAACGGAATGGCTACCTCGACTGTCCAGCCACCCGGATGGATTTTGGTTTCGGCATACCATTTATTGTCCCATGAGAGCGCAAAGTCCCCCGAAACACTGCCTCCGTTGGCAATCAAGCCCTCGCGCTGCACCCCAAAAGGGCTGATACCAAAGAAAAAACCATTGGTGCGGTCGCAGAAAGGATCAATGACAATAGTGAAGCCGTCGTAGGCAGGCCCCCGAAAGTCGCGCCGCAGCGAAGAGATCAGGTAGTTGCCCTTCAGATCGTTGTAGCAGACCGCACCGATGTACACAAACTGGTCGTCGTAGGTCATCCGCACTTCGGTTTTAGCATCCGAGTAGGAACTATCAAAGGGAAAGTGTTGGAAAAAATCACTCGCTTTTTCAGCAACATCCCACTCGGGTTCATCTAATACACCATCTAACGAAATTTTTGTATTGGCTTTTTGGATATGGATAGATTTTCCTTCCTTGCGGGCAGCCGCAGATTGTGCCTGCAAGTAGTTGTTAATCAGCGTAAAAGTACCCGCGAGGAGGGTAATAGTAAAAATCCGGAACAATAAAGTACAGCGTTGTCGTAAAAACGAAAATCAGTAAAAATTCAGGCTGATATGTAGGACTTCACTATAATGCAAAAGTACGGCGTATTGTTTTTATGCGTTATTTTGAGTCGCTTATTTTTTTGATGAATCGTTATGGAAATCAATCAGATACCCGACAATATTTTGGCGCAGGTCAGGAAGTTAGAGGAGAAATACGAGGTGATGGGGCAGGATCTGTCTTCTTATTTGGATGGGCTGCT
Organism: Rhodoflexus sp.; assembly: GCF_053489755.1. NCBI lineage: Bacteria > Pseudomonadati > Bacteroidota > Cytophagia > Cytophagales > Thermoflexibacteraceae > Rhodoflexus > Rhodoflexus sp. Next base: position 27,384 of record NZ_JBRCHD010000058.1, on the reverse strand, counting down.
CTATGCCAACTATCTCACCTATTGGGACTACATCCATCTGGATACGCTGCTCAGCCTGCAAAACCCGAAAACAGACTTCCCCGATGAAACCATTTTCATTGGCTATCACCAAATTACGGAGTTGTATTTCAAACTTTGCCTGCACGAAATCAGGCAGTTAGCCGAGGGGCAGCCCGACATAAAAATATTTGTGGACAAAGTGCGCCGCGTATCGCGCTATTTCAAACAGTTGGTCAGCTCGTTTACGGTGATGGTAGAAGGCATGGATCAGGAGCAGTTTCTTAGGTTTCGCATGTCGTTGCTGCCCTCCAGCGGTTTCCAGTCGGCCCAATACCGCATGATTGAAATTTGTGCGACAGACTTTAAAAATCTGGTAACCAAAGACTTCCGCCCACAGATAGACACACATACCACCATAGAAGAGATGTATGAGCACGTTTACTGGAAAAAAGGCGCAACCGAGTTGGCAACGGGCAAACAAACGCTGACCCTCAAGCAATTTGAAGCAAAATACTCCGAACAGTTGATTGCGCTGGCACACCGCTACCGCAACTGCAACCTGTGGCGAATGTATCGCATGTACTTTGCCGATAAGGAGGCTGCCAAAGAAGCCCTGCGCGAGTTGGATGCTTTGGTCAATATAGACTGGCCCTTGGCGCACCTAAGCGCTGCGATGCGCTACCTCAAACGCGAACCTGCCGATATTGCCGCTACGGGTGGCACCAATTGGCAAGAATATCTGCCGCCGCGCTTCCAGAAGCGGATTTTCTACCCCGAACTCTGGACAGCAGAAGAGCAAAGCGAGTGGGGCAAAACATGGGTGATACAAAAATTGAAAGGATAGTTATGAAAAATCAGATATTGGGAGTGATTCCGGCTCGCTATGCCTCTACGCGCTTTCCGGGGAAGGTACTGGCAGATATTGCCGGAAAAACCATGCTGCGCCGCGTCTATGAGCAGGTAAGCGGCTGCGCATCGCTTGCAAAGGTAGTAGTGGCTGCCGACCATCCGTTGGTTGCCGAAGAGGTAGAGCGCTTCGGCGGCGAGGTGGTGTTTACCCGCGAAGAGCATCCCAGCGGCACCGACCGTTGTTTTGAGGCGCTGCAAAAAACAGCAGGTAGCTTTTCACATGTGATCAACATTCAAGGAGATGAGCCATTCATCAAACCCTCGCAAATAGATTTGGTGGCAGCGGCGCTACAACGCGAAGGCGCAGACATCGCCACGCTGATTATCCGGGTGGACAAAACCGAGCAACTCACCGACCCGGGCGAGGCAAAAGTAGTGATCAAAGCCAACGGCGAAGCGATCTACTTCAGCCGTCAGGCAATCCCGCACTTGCGCGGTATTCCGTTTGAAAACTGGCTGCAACACCATGTTTTTTATCGGCACGTAGGTATTTACGGTTATCGCAGCGAGGTGCTGGAGGCTATTACGCGCCTTGCGCCTTCGCCGCTGGAAGTATGCGAAAAGTTGGAGCAGTTGCGCTGGTTGGAGCATGGTTATCGCATCCAGACGGCATTGACAACAGAGGACAGCTTCTGCGTAGAAACTCCCGAAGACCTCGTGCGGGCAAATACAATAGTACAAGACTTGCAAAACAGCGCCATCTAACCCAAATTGATATGTTACCTCGTTTAGTAATTCTTTCCGGTGCGGGCATCAGCGCTGAAAGCGGCATTCCCACCTTCCGCGATTACAACGGGCTGTGGAACAACTACCGCATAGAAGAAGTTGCTTCGCCCGAAGGCTGGCGGAAAAATCCGCAGGCTGTACTCGATTTTTACAACATGCGCCGTAGAGATGCGCAAAGCGTACAGCCCAACCGTGCGCACTATGTGCTGGCAGAGTTGCAAGCCGATTTTGATGTGGTGATTATTACGCAAAATGTGGACGATCTGCACGAGCGGGCAGGCAGCAAGAACGTTGTTCACCTGCACGGCAGCCTATTTAAGATGCGCAGTTCGCTGGATGAGTCGCTTGTATTTGATATCAAAGACGACATCCGCTTGGGCGATACATGTCCTCTGGGTTCGCAGTTGCGCCCACACATCGTTTGGTTTGGCGAGGCTGTGCCGCTGATCGAAACTGCCGCCGAGATAGTAGCTACGGCCGATGCTTTTGTGGTAGTGGGTACTTCTTTGCAGGTATATCCCGCCGCAGGGCTGATTGAAGAAACGCGCACCGGTATTCCTAAGTTTATCGTAGATACGAAAATTCCCTATGTGAGTCCGCGTCTTGGTTTTACTGCCCTCGAGGGCAAAGCCAGCGAAGGTATGGAGCGCGTAAAAGACGAATTGCGGCGTATTTTTGCCAATAGATGAAGAAAGTTCTGATCATTTCCTACTACTGGCCGCCCAGCGGTGGTATTGGCGTATTGCGCTGTCTCAAAATTGCGAAGTATTTGCGTCAATACGGCTGGGAGCCTGTCGTTTACACTGCTGCCAACCCACATTATCCTTCCTTAGACGAGAGCAATTTCAAGGATATTCCCGCAGGGATGACTGTGCTCAAGCAGCCAATTTTTGAGCCATATGCTTACTACAAAAAGTTTTTAGGCAAACCTGCCGATGCAAACGTCAATAACGATTTGGTAGCAGCGGGACGCAGCGACTGGAAGTACAAACTTTCAGTATTTATCCGCAGTAACTTTTTTATACCCGATGCGCGAGCTTTCTGGATTGCGCCTTCGGTAAAATACTTGCTCAACTGGCTGAAAACCAATAAAGTAGATGCGATTTTATCCGATGGGCCACCGCATACGAACACAGTGATTGCGTGCAAGATCCGACAGGCGACGGGTTTGCCTTGGCTGGCCGACTTTCAGGATCCTTGGACGCAGGTGGACTACTACCAGCGCCTGATCTTGACCCCTTGGGCAGACGCTAAGCATCGCCGCATGGAGCAAGAAGCCCTCCGAACAGCCAATGTTACGACCATTGTCAGCCCGACATGGAAACGCGATTTAGAGCGCATTGGCGCAAAGAACGTACACGTGATCCCATGGGGCTACGATGAAGACGATTTTAAAAACATAAACTATGCTCCCGACTGGAAACTGACGCTCACACATGCGGGGCTGATTGGCGATGATCGTAATCCCGAACAACTCTTTGCTGCAATGGCTGATCTGGCACGGGAAATCCCCGATTTTGGGCAGGTGTTTACGCTGCGGCTTTTTGGGCAGTTAGACGCTTCTGTGCGGGAGTCTATTGCCCGCCACAAGGTGCAGGGCATGACCGAACTGCTGCCTGCTGTCAGCCGCGCCGAGTCGCTGAAACGCTTGGTAAATTCACAGGCGCTGCTGCTGATCCTCAACAAGGCTGCTAATGCGCAAGGGCGCATTCCGGGAAAACTGTTTGAGTATTTGGCAGCTAAACGTCCTGTACTTGGCATTGGTCAGGTAGGGAGCGATACAGACCATATTTTGCAAACCTGCAAGGCGGGGTGCTGTGTAGCACATGAAGATACGGAAGGTATCAAAGCAGCCTTGCGCTACTTTTTTAACACTTACAAACAATACGGAAACCTGCCCGCCACAAACGGCGATCAAATCAGCCAATATACCAACCGAAAACTGACCGGACAGTTTGCGGCGCTGCTGGATCGGATAGTTGCCACGTGATACTGATGAAATGAATCATGCGCCACGCACATTTTTACTCCGTTATTGGTAGCGTTGAAATCTGAACTTGTTTTAAAGCAATTGGCGCGGTCTGGTTAGCCCAGCCTGAAGCCTATGACCAAGATGTCATCTATCTGACGCTCGTTTTGCATCCATTCCATCAGTTCGGAGCGAAGTTCGCGCCGCTGATGTTCCATAGACAGTTGGCAGTTGTCTGCAAAGAAGCGCTTTAGCCTGCTGATCGAATACTTGCTGCCTTGAGCGCCGCCGAATTGATCCTGCATACCATCGGTAAAGATATAGAACGAAGTAGGTACTTTTAAGGGGATAGTGTGTTTAGTAAAGCGACGGTTTTTTTCCTTTTGCATGCCCCCTATCGGCACTTTATCGCCTTTGATGTGATGCACTACTTCGGGCTGGTCGTGCCTGATGTAGATGAGTGGATTTTTTGCACCTGCATACTCGAGTACTTGCCGCTGCTGATCAATGACACACAGGGCTATGTCCATACCATCGCGATTGTCTGTTGCTGCCTGTTTCAGTGCGCGGCGCACGTGGCTATGCAGGGTATCGAGGATCAGTTCCGGCGACTCGACATTGAGCAGCGACACAATTTCGTTGAGGAAGTCATTGCCAATCATGCTCATAAAAGCACCTGGCACGCCGTGTCCGGTACAGTCAACGGCAGCAATGAAGATCTTACCTTCTTTTTTGAGGAACCAGTAAAAATCGCCACTCACAATATCGCGCGGACGGAAAAGGATAAAAGAATCCTTTAGTTCTTTTTGTATCGCAACTCGATCGGGGAGCATTGCCTGCTGGATGCGGCGCGCGTAGTTGATGCTTGCCGTCATCTTATCGTTCGTGCGGCGAATATCTTCGTTTTGTGCTTCTATCTTGCGGTAGGCTTCTGCATTTTCGATCGCATTGGCTGCAAATACGGCGAGGCTTCGCAAAATATTGAGGCAGTATTCGTCGTAGGCATTTTTGCGGAAACTCTGTACCGTAATTACCCCGATGACAATATCCTTGCTGATCAGCGGCAGGTAGATGATGGATTCGGGGTCATCACCTGCTTCGGGTGGTTTGATTTCCTTAACGTACTTGTTGTATTCTTTCGAGTAATCATTGATGAGCACCTCTTTGCGGTTTTTGATTGCCCAAACCGAAAAGCGCTTGTCGTCATTCATCGAGTGGTAGAAGTTGGGTAACTTTTGTCCTTTTTCCATCGCACCGCGAAACTCTATGCGGGCGCGGGATTCGGTCAGGATACCAATAGCAAAGGCTGCGGCATCCATCAGCGAGTTAACTCTTTCGTAAACTTTCTCAATGATTTTGTCAGTAGAAAGCTCGGTGGTGATCTGCAAACCGATTTCGCCGAGCAGTTTTACATTCTGATAGGCTTTTTCTATTTGGGCATTGCTTTCTTCCAGTTCTTCTTTCTGCCGCACCACCTCTGCTGTGCGTTCTTTCACTTTGTCTTCCATTTCCCGATAGAGCCTTGCGTTTTCTACCGCAATGGAAATATAAGCAGCCAGCGATCGGAGCAGATAGACGTGGTTTTGCGTGTAGGCATTTTTTTGGAAACTCTGTACGGTAACAGCGCCGATACACTCTTCTTTTGCCATCAGGGGCATGTAGATAATAGAGAGTGGAATATCGCCGAGGATTGCCCCTGAAAAAGTCTTGATATAGCGGTGGTAGTCGTTGGGGTAGTCGTTGAGCCACACTTCGGATTTATTGTTGAAGCAATAAGCAGCTAGGCGGTTTTCGTCGGCCATATCCAACTCGAAGTAGGGGAGGGTCTGCCCGCGCTCTTTGCCGCCAACGAACTCTAGTACATGCTTTTGCGGATTATAGATGCCAATCCAGAAAACAGAAGCATCCATTAGCGTATTCAAACTCTCGTGAATGCGTTCTGTAACGGTTTCTATGTCGAGGCTGGAAGTGATCTGCTGTCCTAACTGCCCAAGTAGCTGAATGTTTTGATAAGCCTGTTCGATGAGTTCCTTCTGGCTCTCGATCTCCTTATATGCGGTTGCATTTTCCAGTGCGATGGCTGCATAAACCCCCAAATTGCGCAGAATATTGACGTGGTTGGTCGTATAGGCATTTTTCTGAAAAGCCTGCACAGTGATTACGCCAATAGCTTTTTCTTTGACTAATAGCGGCAGATAGATGATTGATTGCGGCATTTCGCCCATGATAGGCGGTTTGTAAACGCGTACATATTTATGGTACTCGTTTTCGTGGTCGTTGATGTGTATCTCTGCTTTATTAATGAAGCAATGCACAGCCAGCCGATCAATTTCTGTAAGCGGCAGCTCGAAGTAGGGAAGCACTTCGTCGCGCTCTTTTCCGCCTACAAACTTCAGACAAGAGCGATTTTCGTCATAAATGCCAATCCAGAAGATTGTAGCATCCATCAGATGGTTCAGATTGGCGTGAATCCGCTCTACAATCGTTTCGCTGTCCAGACTCGATGTGATATTTTGCCCCATCTCGCCGAGCAGCTGTATGTTCTGGTAAGCCTGCTCAATGGCATTTTTTTGTTCGCTGAGTATGAGGTTTTGCTTTTCTATCAGTTCTTTTTGTTGCTCGATCTCCTCATAGTTAGACGCATTTTCCAGCGCAATAGCAATGTAAACAGCCAGATTGCGCAGCAGCCCCATGTGGTAGGGTGTGTAAGCATTGAGCCGGAAACTCTGCACAGTGATCGTCCCGATGACCTCGTTCTTGGATACCAGTGGCAGATAGATGATAGAATTTGATTTTTTCCCCAGAATTGGCTGAGGAACAGGTGCATCCGGAATGTATTGGTTATATTGCTTATGAAAGTCGTTGATGTAAATTTCCTGCTGATTAAGGAAACAATGCACTGCCAAGCGATGACGGTCGGTTTGAATAGAATAGGTATGGAAAGGCAGCCTTTCTCCTTCCTCAATACCACCCGGAAACTCCAAACATTGCGTCCGTTCATTGTACAGACCAATGTCAAATACTGCCACATCCATTAGCAGCGAGAGATTTTCAAAAATTACTTCGATGACCCGCTCTATATCGAGTTCTGCGATGATCTTCTTACCAACTTCTGCCAACAGGCGCACATCCTCGCGGGAATCTGTATTTCCTTCTCTATTTGCGTAAACCTCACTCAACATCATACGGGTAATTGGCTACCATTAGTATCAGTATGTAGAAAATTGCTCTTGAAAGACCCGCAGGTTGGCAGCCGATCGCGCGCGAATCACTCATTTGCGTTTTGTAGGGGTAGCCAACAAATTTAATGATAAAGCAATCATTTTTTAACGCTGTTCCGTTGTTTTTTGATGGCTGATAAGGCGAAGATGCCAAATACCAACCAGCCCATAGCGTATATGACAACGGATTCTGTTAATTTAGCAGGCAATCCATGAATTATGTATCGCTTTACCCCTCACTGGCAGATCAACAAAAGAGATTGGGACGAGTGTATCGCCGAGTCGCCGCAGCGAACGCTATATGCTTTTTCATGGTATCTGGATATTGTTTCTCCCCGCTGGGATGCGGTGGTGCACGAACGCGCAGGCCGTTATGAGGCTGTGATGCCGCTGCCTACCCGTAAACGATTCACCTTTCGCTACCTCTGGCATCCGCTGTTCTGCCAGCAATTAGGTATTTTTATGCGGCAGGGACATGTCAGCCCCGATGTGTTAGCTGCTTTTTGCCGATTGGGTTTAGGCTCATATTCATATGCTGCCAACTATCCGTTCAATGTGAACAATTCGCAGATAATCGCCGAGTGTCTTTTGAAGGAGGACTGGCGGGCAAGCCCTGATTTTTCAGACATAATTTTTCAGCCGACGTATACGCATCACCTCAATCTGGCGGCAGATTACGCGCAAATCAGCAGCCACTATACCGCCGATCGGGCAATGAACCTCAAACGCGCCGAGCGGGCAGATCTGCAAATTGTTGAGGGGCAGAACATAGAACCACTGATCTTGATGTTTCGGCGCAGTGCCGAGCAAAAAATTATCGGAGGTATCCATCCGCGTACCTACAGATGGCTGCGTGCTATTTACACTGCGCTGCAAATGCGTGGCAAGTGTCGCCTGCTGTATACCAAAAACAACAAAGGTCAGTTGGGTGCAGGTGCGCTTTTTGCCTTCGACGGAAATAAGATTATCTACCTCTTCAACGCGGCTTTTGATGCTATGCGCAAGGAAAACGGACGCACGCTCCTACTTGACTATATGTTCCGCGAGTATGCCGGGCAGCCGCTGATCTTTGATTTTGAAAGTCCGCAGGCAGCTTCCGTTGCGTCATTTTATAGCAGCTTCGGAGCCGAGCAGGTTTCTTTTTACACCGCACACTTCAATCGCCTCCCTTGGCATATTAATGCGCTTTGGGAACTGAAGAAAAAAATATTACCTGCCTGAGCAGCGCAATTTCATTAACTTTGCCCGACAAAAGTCGTGTTTATAAATCTCTACAACCAACTATCATAGGTCATGGAATTTTCTGTCGGAATTATATCCGCCTCGCCGCAAAAAAATAGTAACTCGTTGCGCTTTGCCAAGTTCTTGCAAAAAATAGTGGTAGAGCAAGGCATCAACAATGTCGCACTGGCAGACTTTGAAAACTACGATATTCCATGGGTGGGTGCGGGTAGTATCAATCCTGCTCAACTAACTGATTTCCAGCATCAACTGATCAGCCTTTGGGAAAAAAGCGATCTAGTCTACATCATTTCGCCCGAGTATAACTGGAGCTTCAGTCCGCAACTGCTCAATGCCTTAGATCAGTTGGGAGATAAAACATTTGCTCATTTGTTCGACAATAAAGTATTTGCGCTGGCGGGGGTTTCCTCTGGGCGCGGTGGCAGACAACCTGTCCTCCAACTGACAACAACGCTCAACAAGTTGATCAATTTTCTGGACGGAACGTCGGTTATTGCACCACGCATCTTTGAATCGCATGAGACCAACCAGATGCTGGATGCTGATGGTAACTTCGTTGGCGCGGAGGCTTACAGCAAAGGCGCTGAGGCTTTTGTAGAATATTCGCTGCGCATCGCACAACGCTGGTTCCGGTAGTTCTTAAATCTGCCTCTATACCAAAATGAATTCAGCCTCACCGGTAATTTTACCCGTCGGGCTGAGTACTTGTGTAAAATGTGGCACGCCCTTCAGGGTGTGTATATTGCAGAGTTATGCACTTGCCTCTTTGATCTCCAAGTGCGTCATTTTGCCCGACGCATCGAATTTGCCCACAAATACAAAATCATCTTTGGTTGCTGTAACCTCTTGCTCAGTAGCTGTCAGGGGCAGCCCTTTTGCAGTCAGGTAATGCACGAATGCGTTGCGCTGGTTCATCGGATAGAGGTTGCAAATAGCAGGGAAAATATCGGGTATCGCGCCCAGATCTTCTTTAGTACGGTTAGGTAAGCGGGAATTGTAAACTGTGAGCAGCAGCGCTGTATTGTCGCTCAGGTTGGCGATAAAGTAGCCCGTTGCTTGAAACATCCCCGAAGCAATCAGCCCCAGTTTGTGCAGATCGGTTTGGTCTGCCTGAAAGCCGTGATAGCGTAGAAAGTCGTTCTGATGCTGCTCGCCGTAGGCCTTTAGCTGGCTGGCATGATTTAGCGCCGCTTCAGGAAAACCCGCATCCGGAGTTGCCCAGGCGTAGAGCCAAGCCTGTGATTTGGGGATATAGGTGCCGATCACCTGGATCGGGCATACGATATTACCGCCGAAAATGATATGCGAACCTTCAATATTGATGTGCCAGGGCTGGCTACCGATAATCTGATAGAAAGCAATTTGCTTTTCCAGAGCAATCGCGCCGTAGCGTTCTATGAGTTCCTGCTCGGTTGTGCAGGGCGTTGTTTGAACTGTCATGTGGGTAATAGGTAAAGCCGCCTTTACAGGCTAAATCAGGATGCAAAGCTATGTGTTTTCGGCTGATTGCCCTAAAAAAATGGCAGTTGTGCTGTACCGATCAGCTCCTGCGTTCGTAAACCAGCTCAAGTACAATCATATGGGGCAGGGTCAGTACCGAAAGCGCAATGAAGAAAAGCATCAGCGGATTAATCGGGATCCATTCGTAAACGGTGGTCATCAGCAGCAAACCAATACCGATGACGCTGATGAATGTAAAAGGCAGCGCTTCTTTGTACACACGCCACAAGGTATATTCGGGCTGTATCGCCTGAAAGCTGCGGGTAATGGTCATCAGCGACTTGGTGCTGTGCCAGATGCCGAAATAAATCACAAAAGCCATTAGTACGCCGCTGTAGCGGGCTGCCAGCGCAACAGCAGCCAGCGTGAGCAGTTCCGAAACTACTGCTATGCGCAGTTGCGTATCAAAAAACTTGACCAAAAGAAAGAGGAGAGGAGGCACAAGCAGCAGCAGCGGCACTATCCACGCAATTTCGAGGAACTGCGCCCAGCCCTCCGAGCGGATCAGTTCGGGTACTACGGGCGCTATGATCGCCTCGCTGGCATCAATATTCCAGCACAAGATCAGCGAAAGCACCGCCATGCCCCAGTTGAGGTAGAGCAAACGCCCTACGGCACTGCCCGCAGGAAAAAAATAATACCACTGCGATTGCCCGAAATGATAGCAGGACAGCAGGATAAATATGAGCAGGCTAAGCGTAGGCAGCAATACCCAAACCAGCGCATAAATGGCGATCAGCGAAAGATAGCGCAGCAAGAAGCGCAGCATGGTTCGGCTATTGACAGTATCTTTCTGTCCATGTCTGATGTGCAGCAAGTGGTCGAGCGCACCATGCGGCAGCCCTGTCAGCAGCATAACAAGCGCAAAAACTAAATAGTCCATAGGTGGTTGCCACCAGTTGCTCATGCGCGCAACAATAATCAGTAGCGTTACGGGCAGCAGCAGCAAGTTGTGGCGCTGTTCAACTTGGCTTAACGAGGTATTCATGGTAAATGGCTTTGAAAAAAGGCGCCCAAGGCAGGCTGCTAAAGATACGGCTTTCCTGTCCGATCGAGCTTTCTTCCGACAAAAAAGTCAGGATGCGCGAAGTAGGGTTGCTCAAGAACAGCTTTTCCATGATCGGACGCACTTCCTGCGGACTGCGCAGCATGATATTGAGCAGCAGACTATCGTAGAAGCGGAATCGCCCCGAGTATTTGGGTAAACTGACGGCGCGCCCCGCAACAATATCCGCTGCCAGTTGCCTGCTGTAGCGCCAAACGTTCATAAAAGTATAGCCCGTAGTAGGTTTGGTAAAGCCGCCGCTCGTACCGATGGTCAGGTAGCGTTCCTTGCTGACACCTCTGATATGCATCGACATGGGAATTTGTCCCCTTTCAGCGCCGGTAATGTAGTAGTGAGCGCCCTTGAAAAAGCGCTGCATGTAGGCTGCCATGTGTTGTTCGTACACTTGGTCGGGCAGTATTTCGGTCGACATCAGCGTAAACTCGATCAGCGCGGACTTTTCGTCGAAGGGGAGCAGGTACATAAACGCCGGCCCGTGCGATTGGTCTACCCTGAAATCCATCAGACGAAACGATTCGGTATCGAAAACCTCCTCGTCGCAAACAATCTCCCAGCCCAGAAAGTGCTGCCAGATGATCGGCTGCGGCAACTGCCGCCGGGGGATGCTGTCAAAAACAAAGCAGTTTGCTTCAAGGTTGCCAGCATCTGTAATCACATGATTACCGGTAATTTGCAATACGTTTGTCTTCATCAGCACAACGTTGCTGTGTGCAGCAAAATGCTGTAAAAGCGAATTCATAAAAGCCGACAAATCGAAGCAATAGTACTGGTAAGGGCTTACATCTTCACAGGTTTCTCCCGAAAGACCTGCAAAGAAGGCTTTGTTCCATATATTTTTGTAAGAAATCGGCAGATCAGGCGGCTCTTTTGCCCAGAAGCAGATATTTCGCGTGGGGTACTCGTACAGGCGAGGATCTATGATGAGAAAAGTAGCTTGCTGCAACTCCTCTTTTTGGAGCAACTCTGAGGCAAGCAGTAAGGCAGACATTCCGCCACCTGCGAAAATATAGTCGTATCGCTTTTGCAAATAGGTAACACGCGTTTAGATAGTTACCATTAAGACAAGGCAGGGGGCTGTTTTGTTTGAAAACGGGCAAATCATCGTTAAAAAGCTATTCCTACATACAAATGGAGCTATGATTTTGTCATTTTATACCATTACGAAAGTGGTATTAGCAAAGCAGTTTCCGCAACGACCAAAGCAAAAAAACGCCTGCATCAGAAAGACACAGGCGGTTATATGCAAAAGCCAATCGAACCTATCGGCTCAGGGCTGCAAAATGCTGGTAGAAATAAGGGATCGTTTCGATGCCTTTGTAGTAATTGAAAAGCCCGAAATGTTCGTTGGGCGAGTGGATCGCGTCTGAGTCCAAGCCGAAGCCCAGCAGTACGGAGTTTACGCCGAGCATACTCTTGAACAACTGCACAATCGGAATGCTGCCGCCGTTGTGCTGAGGGATTGGCTTTTTGCCGAAAGTCTGCTCCATGGCAAGTTCGGCAGCTTTGTATGCTACCGAGTCTGTAGGTATTACGATAGGCTCGCCGCCGTGGTGAAACGCTACTGCCACTTTAGTTCCTTTGGGTGCCAGAGAGGTAAAATAATCGGCGAACAGTTTGCTGATTTCTGCTGAACGCTGATTAGGCACCAAGCGCATCGAAATTTTGGCATATGCCTTAGATGCAATCACTGTTTTAGCACCTTTGCCTGTGTAGCCGCCCCAAATACCGTTTACGTCCAGCGTAGGACGAATCGATACGCGCTCCAATGTGGTGTAACCTTCCTCGCCCGCTACGTCTGCAATACCCAAATCGGCTTTATAGGTTTCCAGATCGAAGGGTGCTGCTGCTATTGCTGCGCGTTCTGCGGCGCTCAGTTCCACCACCTTATCATAGAATCCGGGAATAGTGATACGCCCTTTGTCGTCCTTGAGCTTGGCAATCATTTCGCACAGCGCATTGATTGGATTGACTACTCCACCGCCGTAAGTACCCGAATGCAAATCGCGATTGGGGCCTGTCAGCTCTACTTCTACGTATGAAATGCCGCGCAGACCTACCGTAATAGAAGGCACATCGTTGGCAATCATCGAAGTATCGGAAATGAGAACTACGTCCGCAGCAAGTCTTTCAGCGTTGTTTTTAATGAAAGTCGGCAGATTTTCAGAGCCGATTTCCTCCTCGCCTTCAATCATGAACTTGACGTTGCAGGGCAGTTCGCCTGCTTTCATCATCGCATCAAAAGCCTTGATGTGCATAAACATCTGACCTTTGTCGTCGCAAGCGCCGCGAGCGTAGATCTTGCCGTCTTTGATGGTTGGCTCAAACGGAGGCGAATCCCAAAGCTCTATCGGGTCGGCAGGCTGTACGTCGTAGTGTCCGTAAACCAATACAGTAGGCAATTTGGGATCAATTATCTTTTCGGCATACACGATCGGATGGCGATCGGTTGGGCATATTTCTACTTTATCTACACCCGCTTCGATCAGGCGATCTTTGATAAATGTTGCTGCACGTTGCAGATCTGGTTGATGATCGGGATTAGTACTGACGGAAGGTATGCGAATCAGGTCAAAAAGCTCGTCCAGAAAACGTTGTTTATTTACCCGTATATATGCTTGCGTTTGTTGCATAATGTATTGTATGGGGCTACAAAATTAACTTTTTCTGTCTCAAAAAAACTATTGTCTCAGAAAGTTGCGTACGGCTTGCTCGGTTTCTTGAACGATCTCTTCGTTTGTTTTTCCGCTGCGTTCGATGGGTGGCAGCACTGTACAGCGCAAGTGTACACCTATCGGAATAGGTTTGAAACCGTAGCGGGCTAGTTCCCATGAGCCTTCTATGGCTACAGGAATTACGAGTGCGCTTGGCATGGTCTTCAACAAAATGCTTAGTCCTTGTGATTTGAAGGGTTTCATCAGCCCATCGCGCGAGCGCGTACCTTCAGCGAAAATGCAGCCTGCATACCGATTGGCCTCCAAATATTCGCCAAACTGCTTCAGCGCGGGGAGAGACTGCCGCGGATCTTTCCGATCAATACAAACCGAGCCGCCGTGCCGCAGGTTATACGAAATACTCGGAATGCCCTTCGACAACTCTACTTTGGAAACATATTTGGGATGATGTCGGGCAAATAAAAGCCCCAGCATAGGAATATCGTACATGCTTTGGTGGTTGCTGACAACAATCAGCGGACGGTCGGTGGGTAGTTCGTAGGGCAGGTCGAGCGTGATGCGCGTACCCAGCATGATCCGCAGTTGCCACAGCAGCGCAGCAAGCAAACAGTCCACTGATTTTTTGTGGGCTTCATAGCCTCCAAAGGTACGGGCAAGTACTTGTATCACATGAAAAATTAGTAGTAAGATGAAAAATACAGTTACAAAAAATGGCCAGATCAGCCATGCGATGATTTTTTTAAGTGTCATAACAAAACAATCCTGACAATTCGCTCGCAAATATATGGTTGCAGCAATAGGGTGCGCAATGCTGTGCAGTTTTTTTGCTAATCTGATCAGTCGCTAACCATGCTCCTTTTGCGGGTTTTGGGCTGCAGGCGACGCATATCTGCCACGATTCCAAAGGCGCTGATGCCACCCGCTACATGCCGCACCTGATAGCTGTAGTTAAACTCTATTGTTTTGATTTTCAGGAACATGCCAAAGGAAAATCCGCTGAGGGCGCGTCTTTGTCGCAAGCCGAGTTCTTGCCTGTGCAGCACGTTGTAGCCTGTCCGTAGTTGGAAGTTGGGGTGCAAAACCAATTCTCCGCCTGCAACCAAGCGGCGCGTCAGTTTTTGGAGTCCGGTGGTTGTGTAGGTAAGCGGATTGCCGTTGGCATCAAAACCTGCAAAACGCGTAGGGTCATTGTAAACAATATCGCCACTTGGGGCTAATTGCCAAGCGGTCAGCGAAAATCGCAAGGGCATTTTTTCGGGCTTGAAACTCACTCCTAATTGTGCGTCGAAGGGCATTTTCCAGTCCGAAGCATCGGTATAATTGCTTACGGCAAAGCCAAGGTTGCGCACGGTCAGCCCAACGCGAAAGTCTTGTCTGGGGTGCTGGAAGAGTGCGCCTGCATCCGCCAATACGGCGGTAGAATTAAATGTGGCGATAGACGAGCCTGCCACTTTGAGCGTAGCGCCCAGCGTAAAGGGGGCAATGGTGTGCGCATAGTTCAGCGAGAGTACGTATTCGGCAGCCGTAAAATTGCCCGTAGCCGCTCCTGTAGCATCGAAGCCCTCAAACTGTCCGTAGCCAATGTATTGCAAGCCGATTCCCAGCCGTTGATGTTTGCGCAGGGGCAGCACATAGGCCAGCGAAGTATGCAGCGCCTGCCCGGAAAGCGATTGGAACTGCAAAGCCGCCTGATGGTTTGCCGAGTCGGTATTGAGCGCGGGGTTGCTCAGCCACAGCGAAGGATCGGCACCAACGGAGGCTACCTGTACGCCACCCTGCGCTACTGTACGGGCATTGGGCGGCAGTTGCAAAAAGCTAAAACTTTGCCCTCCGCCAGTCTGTGCTTGGGCATAAAACGGCAGCAGGACAATTAGGACGAAGATATGACTACGCCATCTGTCGGTATCTACGTACCGACAATTACTACTCAAAATCCGCATAGAGTAAATATTTTTTGCGCATGGCTTTATAGGCTGTCAGATCGCTTGCCCAAGTGGCGCGGATCGCATCTTCGCTCATGCCTGCGGCAATCTGCTTGCGGAGTTCGCCCGTGCCTGCCAGTTTTTCAAAGAAAGGAATGAAAAACTTGTCTTTTTGCGGGGCAAGCCGATACATTTCCATGAGCGGTTGGAGTGTGAAGCCAAAATTGCTGATATCCATTGTGCGGTAGTCAATGCCGTAGCAAGTGATGTCTTTGTAGGGTGGATTTTTCGCGCCTTCGGCGCTGCGTGGTGTAAAGCTGTACGTTCTATCGGGATTTTCAGGGAAGCCGATCATCTGAAACGGAGCTTCGGTGCCGCGCCCTACGCTGACAATCGTTCCTTCAAACAGGCACAAACTTGGATAAAGGGCAATCGCACGGTCGTTGGGCAGGTTTGGTGATGGGCGCACCGGCAGCGAATAGCGCTTGGTGTGGTCGTAGTTGGAGCAGGTAACTACCTGCATGCGGCATTGGACGCCGTTAGCCAGCCAGCCCTCGCCGTTAATCATCTGCGCCAATTCGCCTACGGTTAGCCCATGCACAATCGGTATGGGCTGCATCCCAACAAAAGACTTGTACTGCATGTCCAATAGCGGCCCATCTACGTACCAACCGTTGGGGTTGGGGCGATCCAGAATAATCAGGTCTTTGTCTTGCTCGGCGCAGGCTTCCATGAGCAGGTGCATCGTATTAATATAGGTGTAAAACCGCGCCCCTACATCCTGAATATCAAAAATAACGACATCCACATCCTTCAGGTCTTCGGGGAGTGGTTTGTTGCGTTTGCCATAGAGGGAAATAACGGGTAGCCCAGTGCGCTTATCTTTTTCGTTATCAACTTTTTCGCCTGCATCTGCCGTGCCGCGAAAGCCGTGTTCAGGGGCAAATATTTTGACAATATTAGCTTTTTGCACCAACAGCGTATCTACGATATGCGTCGTACCGATGGTTGCCGTATGATTAACTGTTAGTGCAACCCTTTTGCCTTGCAGGGCGGGCAGGTACTGATCGAAACGGGCTGCGCCTACTACGATCGTCGTACTTTGATTTTGATCCTTATCGTGCTGATTGGCAGTGGGTTGTGCCGTTCCGCAGGCAATCATAGACAGCCATATAAACGCTATTAGGCACATGCGCAGGAGAGGTTTCATCAACAGAAGCATCGGAGAAAAATTGGACATGAAACAAAGCGGCGTTAAATTGCCGTTCCTTCAAAGGTAGTGAATTGAACGATTTTTCGGGATTGATGATTCAGGGGAAAAAAAAGACAGCAGCATTTGCATGGTTGATCGCTTCGCGCTTGCAGGATAACAGCCAGAAAGGCAGTTTTTCGGCATTAGTAGCGCAGATCGCCGTCGCGAGCATAGGCATAGGCGTTGCTGCCATGATCCTGTCTTTTATGATTTTTGAGGGATTCAAGCACGAGATTCAGGAAAAAATATTCAGCCTTGCAGGACATATTCGCCTGACCAAGTTCGACGGCAATGCTTCGCCCGAAGGTTCGCCGCTGCCGCTCAATACGCGGTTCATGCAAAAAGCCCCGCAAATCAAAGAGTTGAGTCGCGTAGAGTTTTTTAGCCAAAAATCAGCCTTGCTCAAAACCGACGAGGAGGTGATGGGCGTGCTTATTAAAGGCATTGACTTTCGATCGGACAGCAGCTATTTTGCCAAAAATCTGATCAGTGGCAGGTTTTTGCAATTCCCCGATACGGCAGCGCACTCCTCCGACTTGATCCTGAGCAAGCGCATTGCCGATAGACTCAGGCTGAAGGTTGGCGATCGGCTGACTGCCTATTTCATCCAAGAACCGCCCCGTGCGCGGAGGCTGACGGTCTGCGGCATTTACCAAACCGGATTAGAGGAATTTGACGAACTGATGGTGCTGGCAGATAACCGCATGGTGCAGCAACTCAACCGCTGGGGCGATACGCTCACAGGCGGCTACGAGGTTTATGTGCGCGATTTTAATCAACTCATGCAGGCGGCAGAGAAAGTCTATGAGGCAATGGACTACAAGATGCAAATGGAGACGGTCGACAGCAGGTATGTGCATTTTTTTGATTGGTTTCTGCTGCTCAATCGCAACGTTACTGTATTGCTGAGCATCATATTGGCTGTAGCGGCTTTTAATACCATTTCAATTCTGATTATCCTGATGATGGAGCGCACCCAAATGATCGGCTTACTTAAAGCAATGGGGGCTGCCAACAAGCAAATCAGGAGTATTTTCTTCCTGAAAGGTTTGCGCATTCTTGGACGCGGACTGCTTTGGGGCAACTTGATTGCTCTTGGGTTGGCCGCGCTGCAATATTATTTCAGGCTGATCCCCTTAGATCCTGAAAACTACTACATGGATACCGTGCCGATTCGTTGGGAATGGGAGGCTTTTGCGATAGTCAATGTGCTGACGGCGCTGGTAGTAGGGGTAACGCTCCTCCTGCCGACCATGCTTATTACCCGCATTACGCCTGTGAAGGCTATTCGGTTCAACTAAATACGCAACCAGCAGCAACCTTTGCTGCACGCGCAACATCTTTAAGTCCTAATCAGTTTTTTATTGTCAGCATCTCCTCAATCATCCATGAAACACCTTGTGCTGCCTGTTCTGTTGAGTCTGTTGGCTGCTATGGCACAGGCACAAAAAATACGCGGGCGCGTTACCGACGAGCAAAACCAGCCGATGCCCTACCTAACTGTTTTTGAGGAGGGTACTACCAACGGCACAACGACCAATTCTGAGGGCGAGTATTTTCTGGAAACGGGCGAAGGCAAAAAACGCATCGTTTTCCGCTATCTGGGCTACCAGACCGAAACCCGCGAAGTAGATACCCGCAAAGGACAAACGCTGACCTTAGACGTACAGATGAAGCCGCAACCCGTCGTGCTGAGAGAAGTACAGGTTAGCAGCAAAGACGAAGACCCCGCCTATGCTATCATCAGGGCGGCGCAGCGCAACCGCAAATTTTACCTCAATCAGGTGGATAGGTTTGAGTGTCAGGTCTATATCAAAGGTTTGCAGCGCATTGTAAACGCACCCAAGAAAATTCTGGGGCGCGACATCATCCTGCCCGGCTTGGACAAGAACCGCTCGGGCATTATTTACCTTTCCGAATCGCTTTCGCGCTACTATTTTCAGGCTCCCAACAAGCAAAAAGAGGTGATGCTTTCCTCCAAAGTCAGCGGCAACAATCGCGGGTTTAGCTGGAACAGCGCGATGGCTTTTAAGTTCAACTTCTACGAAAACTCTATTGAAAGTTTTGCCGATCGCAATTTCATTTCGCCGATTGCCGCGACTTCATTGGTGCATTACCGCTTCAAATACATTGGCGAATACAAAGACAAAGGCGTAACAGTCAATAAGATACAGGTTGTCCCGCGTGCGAAAGGCGCACCGCTTTTCAGCGGATACATCTACATTCAGGACAGCACTTGGCGCATCCACAGCACCGACCTCTACATCACCAAAGATGCAGGCGTGGACTTTATAGATACGCTCCGCATCCGTCAGCAGTACATTCCCGTCAGCGATCAGGTCTGGATGCTCGGCTCGCAGGTGATTGAAGGCGGCGGCGGTATTGAAGTGCTTGGCATCAAAGTTAAGTTTACAGGTAGCTATACGGGTGTGTTTTCTTCCTATGTCCTGCCGTCAAAATATTATACAAAAACCACAACCCAGCCAACAGCGCAACAGCAGACAGTAGTAACTAACAAAGCTACTCCGCGCCCGCAACAGCGCAAAAAATCGCCGCCGGTTGCTCGTCAGCAGACAAAGCAGCCTGCACAGCTCGCCGCCGCTACGGACAGTACGGCAGTGGCAGTTACGATACTTGACCAGCCATATGACAAGAATTTTTTCAATGGCGAATTGATCAAAGTAGAAAAAGAAGCCAACCTATCCGATACGAGCTACTGGGAGCAGGTGCGCCCCGTACCGCTCACTGAAGAGGAGCGCACGGACTATATGCTCAAAGACAGCATCCAACAGGTTGTAGAATCGGTCATTTACAAAGATTCGGTAGATAATATTCGCAATAAGTTCAAATTAGTTGATGTGCTGACGGGCTATCGCTACAATAAATCGTCCAAGCGGCTGAATTTTGATATTTCTGCGCCTATCAATGGCATCCAGTTCAACACTGTGGAGGGCTGGGCGCTTGATCTCAATGTGCGCATGAACCGCTACGACAGCGCCCGCACGCGCAATACTTCCGTTTTTAGCAACCTGCACTACGGTTTTACGCTGCAACGACCCTACGGCAGTCTTGGGGTTTCGCACCGCTTCAATTCCACTAACAGGTTCTATGTGCTTGCAGAGGCAGGCAACCGCATTACGCAATTCAATCCCGATGCGATTCCGTTTACCCACAACACCGCCTACACGCTGTTTGCGGAACAGAATTTTATGAAATTGTATGAAAAAGCCTATGGCACTGTGCAGAGTGGCATACAGGCGGCTCGCGGACTGAACCTGCTCGCATCGGTGCAGTGGGAGCGCCGCAGCCCGCTGACCAATGCCGAGACACTGCCCACCTTCTTGCAGCGCGACCTTGCCAATCGCGAATTTACAAGCAACGACCCGCAAAATTCACTAAACAACAACCCTTCGTTTGAGGCGCACAACGCATTTATTATCAGTATGCGGGTGCGCTACCAGCCCGGCAGCCAGTACCGCAACTTCCCGAACCGCCGCATTTTCTTAGGCTCTAAGTACCCGACTTTTACGCTTGCCTACCGCAAAGGTATGGGCGGAGTAGATTTTGACTACCTGCGCCTGTCGGTGGAAGACGAGCTTAACATGGGTATGCTTGGCAGCTTTGCGTACGATCTTTCGGCAGGTACTTTCCTGAATAACAGTAACTTGCAATTCATAGACTTCAAACATTTCAATACCACCCAAACGATTTTCAATCCTTCGGGGCTGCGTAGTTTCCGCGCACTGCCTTACTATGCGTACAGCACTTCGGGCAGGTTCTTTGAAGGACACGCCGAGCATCATTTCAACGGCTTTTTATTCAATAAAATACCGCTGCTGAAAAAACTACGCTGGCAGGAGGTGGTCGGGCTGCACGTACTTTACACCGACCAACTGCGCGAATACGCCGAACTAACCGTTGGCATTGAAAAAATCTTCAAAATCCTGCGCGTGGATTATGTGATGGTGCTGCAACGCGAGCAATCCCTTGGCAATGCCTTCCGCATCGGTATCGGATTTTAGGAAATCAAAATTATTTCGTATGTTTACGGCATACGAAATATGATGCAAGCCAAAACCCAAGAATTTTCCGCTGATTTACAGCTCATTGCGCAATATGCGCGGCTGTTATCGCACCCTGCGCGGGTGGCGATTATCCGCCTGTTGGCAGAAAAAAAGCAGTGCATTTCAGGAGATATTGCACAAGAGTTGCCGCTCGGTCGCTCTACTGTAAGCCAGCATTTGCAGGAACTCAAAGAGAGTGGACTTATTAGAGGCGAGATTTCCGGGCTAAATGTGAACTACTGTCTCAATGTGGAAAAGTGGCAGGAGGTGTGCGGGTATTTCGAGCAACTATTTAATGAAACTACGGCTACCGACCTAAATTGTAACTGTTGATTGCGACATGAAAAATATTTCTCTCATCCTTTTTCTTATGCTTGTAACCATTATGCCTGCTGCTGCACAAAAATTATTGCCTGCCTTGCAAGATTATTGCAAAAGTGTTGAAGCCGAATTTGACCAAATCAGCGATGAACGCAAAGAAAACTTACAAAAAATCGCCGATTATGTAAAGGCACGAGTTGATGCGGAAGAAACAATCCGCCTGACTTTCATTTGTACGCACAATTCGCGCCGCAGCCAGTTTGGGCAGGTATGGGCAAAAGTAGCGGGTACGTACTACGGCATCCCCCCCGAAAAATTAGCAACCTATTCGGGCGGAACGGAAACAACCGCCTGCAACGAGCGCACCATAGCCGCTTTGCAACGCGCAGGTTTTCAGACAGCTACAGATGGCGCCATCAGCCCGACCAACCCGATTTACACCGTAACTTTTGCCGATGCACAAGCTCCGCTGCGCTTGTTCTCTAAGGTGTACGACGATGCTGCCAATCCGCAAAAGGACTATGCCGCCGTGCTGGTTTGTTCGCAAGCCGACGAAGCCTGCCCGATGGTGCGCGGCGCGACAGAGCGCATCTATCACGGCTACGAAGACCCCAAGAAATCCGACGGAAGCCCCGAAGAATCAGCTACTTACGATGCCACCTGCCGCCTAATTGCGCGGGAATTGCTCTATGTTTTTGCCTCGCTGAAAAAATAAACAGCGGTGATACCTGCAACAGGCCTTGAAAGCACAATAATTTTTTATATTCCGACACCAAACAAAATTTTTTAACATGAAAACAATCAAGATTCTGGGTTCTGGTTGTGGCAAATGTAAAGCCACAGAAGCCAATGTGCGCGAAGCTATTGCACAAAGCGGCATCGCTGCCGAAGTCATCAAAGTGGAAGACATTCAGGAAATTATGAAGTATGACGTACTCACTACACCCGTTTTGGTAGTAGATGAGGAAGTTAAAATCAAAGGCAGGGTAGCCACTGTGGAAGAAGTCAAACAACTGTTGGCGTAATATTTAAAAGTATCGCCATGTTTGACCTGATTCAACAATTTGCTGACTGGTTGGTCTATCAAGCGTTGGGAATTGCCAAAGATTCTCACTTGGGCAGTTCCCTGAACTTCTTTGTGTACGATACGCTGAAAATTCTGCTGCTGCTTTTTCTGATAACTTTTTTGATGGGTATTGTCAATTCTTATTTCCCGATTGACCGCATCCGCAATTTTTTATCGCGACACAAGCTCTATGGATTGGAATATTTGCTTGCCGCTACTTTTGGCGCAATTACGCCGTTTTGCTCCTGCTCGTCTGTGCCTTTATTCATCGGTTTTGTCAAAGGCGGCATTCCCTTAGGCGTAACTTTTGCCTTTCTGATTACCTCGCCTCTGGTCAATGAGGTGGCAATAGCCATGTTTATCGGCATGTTCGGGCTGAAAAGCACGCTGATTTATGCCGGCAGCGGTATTTTACTTGGCGCCATCGGCGGGCTGCTGCTCGGCAAAATGGGGCTGGAAAAATACCTTTCCGAATGGGTGCAGGGCATACTGTCTAAGGCAAAGGCAGAAGATGTGCTGGAAGTAGAAGAGCAATCTTTCATGCAGCGCTTGCCCACTATTGCCAACGAATCATGGGGAATTGTTAAAAGTGTTTTCTGGTACGTCATTATCGGCATCGGTATTGGGGCGCTCATGCACGGCTTCATCCCCACCGGATTTTTTGAGCAATACATCAGCCGCGATAACCCGCTGGCCGTGCCCATCGCCGTTATCTTAGCTGTTCCGATGTACAGCAATGCGGCGGGCGTACTGCCAATTGTGCAGGTACTGGTACAAAAAGGCATTCCCTTAGGCACAGCCATCGCCTTTATGATGGGCGTAGTAGGGCTGTCCATTCCCGAAGCCACCTTGCTCAAAAAAGTCATGTCAGCAAAACTTATCGCTATTTTCTTTGGGGTAGTTACGGTTTGCATCATCTTTTCAGGCTACTTATTCAATTTGGTTTTATGAACACTTCTCACTATCATGCGCTTTGGCAGGAAGCCCGCACGCGTTTTTCCAATCAGTTGCAACAACTAACCGCGCAGGACTTGTCCAAAAAACTCGGCGCAAGCCCCAATAGCGTGGGTTTTCTGATTCGCCACATTGCGGACGTAGAATTGCTTTTTGCTAAAAATGTATTTAAAAAAACTGATATACAGGTAGTTGCGCGTACTGTGATAGACAAGCGCGACACAGGCCAATGGACTGACCTTGCCGACCTGCTCGCCTATCAGCAAACAGCGTTTGAGCAGTTGCAGGCAGCCATTCTGGCAACCGCCGACTGGGACAGCGCCATCACCACCCCTGAATTTGGAACCAAGACCAAAGCCGAAGCGTTGGGGCGAATCGTTTCGCATACCGCCTATCACGCCGGACAACTGGCGCTGGCGCTGAAATACGGCGCATGAAATCTGTAACATAGGCTTTTTACACACCCTAAAGGGCGTGCTACATGCTGTACAACTGCTTTGTCATTCATTCAACCAATTCAAAAAAAATCGTGAACGCTAACAAAAAACAACTGTCGTTTTTAGACCGCTACCTGACCGCATGGATCTTTCTTGCCATGTTTGCAGGTGTGGCTATCGGCTACTTTTTTCCGCAAACTGAAAATTTTCTCAATCAATTTCAGGTAGGAACGACCAATATCCCGATTGCCGTAGGGCTGATTCTGATGATGTATCCGCCGCTGGCAAAGGTGAAGTACGAAGAACTGCCTACGGTGTTCCGCAATCGGCGGATTCTGGGGCTTTCCCTTGTGCAAAACTGGATCATCGGGCCGCTGCTGATGTTTGGGCTGGCGGTGATTTTCCTTCCTGACAAACCCGACTATGTGATTGGGCTGATTATGATTGGCATTGCTCGCTGTATTGCCATGGTAATCGTATGGAACGATCTTGCCAAAGGCGACAATGAATATGTGGCGGGGCTAGTCGCTTTCAACAGTATTTTTCAGGTGCTTTTTTACAGCGTTTATGCCTACGTTTTTATTACGCTGCTGCTGCCGGTATTTGGTTTTGAAGGCGCGGTAGTCAATATCGGCATTGGCGATATTGCCGTCAGCGTACTGATTTACCTCGGAATCCCGTTTTTTGCCGGAATGCTGACGCGCTATTGGCTAACGCGCATGAAAGGCAAAGAGTGGTATCAGCGCGTATTTCTGCCCAAAATCAGTCCGATAACGCTGGTGGCGCTGTTGTTTACTATCCTGATTATGTTCAGCCTCAAAGGACAAATGATTGTGGATATTCCGCTGGACGTGTTGCGCATCGCTGTTCCGCTGACTTTTTACTTTGTCATCATGTTTTTCACAGCTTTTTGGCTTGCCAAAAAAGCGGGCGCAGACTATGCCAAAAGCGCCTCGCTGGCATTTACGGCGGCGGGTAATAATTTTGAACTGGGCATTGCCGTAGCTGTTGCTGTCTTCGGAATCCAATCGGGGCAGGCCTTTGCTTGTGTCGTCGGTCCGCTGATAGAAGTTCCTGTACTGATTTTGTTGGTCAATGTTGCTCTGAAGTGGGAAAAAGGCTTTGCAAAGAAGCCTATTTAACATCCGGCAGGTTACTTTTCTTTTCAGCCACGAAGGCGACAATTTCCTCCCAAAATTGGGAGAACTCTGCTGCAAAGTTGTAGTAGTGGGCTTGTAGTTCTTCGGTTCCGGTTTCGATGCCCGAAGGTCTTGCAATGCGCCGCGCCATACCTTGCAACACGCGCCCTATGACATCTATCTCGGCATAGGCTGCCAGAATATCGCGCTCGGCTGCATATTGCAAAAACAGCCGCGAGGTTGGCGGCAGCAGTTCATGATTCCTTTGCATCAGTGCGTATATTCCTTGCGAAAATGCAGGCAGCGGTAGAGCCATGTAGCGCTCCCAAGAAGCAGCCAGAAAGTGATCGTAGAAAATATCTACCAGTACGCCTGCATAGTGGCGGTAGCGCGGACGGAGTCGTTGTGCACTCTGCCTCGTCAGCGGGTGTGTGTCGGCGAAGTGGTCAATAGCACGGTGGAGCAAAATGCCTGCCTGTACGGGCGGCGCAAATGCTTGCCAGCGATTGCCCTTCACATGGTCGGCTATGAAATTACCAACCAGCAAACCCTCGTCGGGGGCTGCCAGCGCCATGTGTGCCAGAAAATTCATGCCCGCTTGTAGCTTGCTTCTTCATTGAGGCGGTTTTCGCTGTTTTTGCTCACCATGTTGATGATTCTGTCTAAGGCAGAAAAGAAAAACTCGACGCTGTAGCCTGTCAGAAAGGCAACCGCCAGCGGTGAAAGCGATATGGGCAAGGTGATGGAGGTATCTTCCGGTACAAAGAACAAGCCGACCGCAAGCCCTGCCATTGCGCCCAAATGGATACGCAGAACATACTTCAGATCGCTTTCTTTGGTATATACCATCTGGCGCGTGTCTTCGGTAAGTTTGCGCAGTACAAACGCAAAAGCGCCCAGCAGCCCATACAGCAGCGGCAGGATATACAAACTTGCAATTAGCAAAGGGTACTGAGCTACTTGCTGCACTTTTTTCATCAGGCTGATGCGCTCCGGCTCTGTCAGCGTTTTGATTTTCTCTTCCTTGAGCATCTCTTTTTTGTAATATTTGTCGCGTAGGATCAGCGCATTGATGGGCGTGAGCCAGTTGGACAACAACTCTACGCTGCTTTGCAAATCGGAGGACAGTTCGTCTAATTTGGTCGTATTTTGGGTGATTTGCAGGATCACATTTTCACCCGAAAGCATGTTGAGTTTGGCTATATCGTCTTCGATCAATTCCATTTTTTGATTGATTGCCGAGATATTATTCATCAGCGTATTGCCAATGAGCGAATAAATCTGGATCACCAGCATAAGCACTACCCAGAACAGCCCCATCCATGTATAACGACGGACGGCGTTCTGCGCTTGTGAAGCGCTGCGGTACACCTTGACACCCAGCAGCCGAAACAGGAAATAGCTGGGTTGCAGCGTATCGGTTGCAGCCCTAAGGCTGTCTGTTGTTACGGGGCGGATAATCTGACTGATCGCATTGTAACCGTTCCAGAATTGCGCCTCTGCTTCAGGTGTCCACTCGCCCGACTTGTTTAAGTACTTTGCCTGTATGAGTTGTTGCGTAACTTCGGGCGGGACTTCAATGCCGCGTTCGGCTGCATAAGATAAAATCAGCATGACGTCTTCAATTGCTTGTCGCAACGGATCGGGATAGCTGGTATATTCGGGGCTAGAAACGGGTTTATTGGAGTAGGTCGTGCTCATGGTACGCGAAACTGGTAAGACAATTCTCTTCCGTTAATAATAATCGGTGTATTGTCGGCATACACAGGGGTAATAACCCAGCTGCCGGAGGTTATGCGTTCGTGGGCGGTTTGCGTCCGGTAAGTGATCGTACCATTAGGGTTGCGGCTGAAGTTGTTGCTGCTGTTGGCGTTGCTGTCTTGCATGACACTGGTAATGAACATCCGCGCTCCGCTGAAGCGAAACCATTTGAAAATTATAGGCATACGGCGGCTGCCCTGCAAGCGCAACCACTCTTGCTCACTAAGGATAAAATCCAATTCGAAACGCACAGATTGGGTACGCACCCCTGCCGGAGCAGGAGGTAAACTAAGCACCTGTTCGGGTGCGCAATCGTAACGCTGTTCGCTCACTACCATCACTGCCCGATCTACCCGCAGGGCAGCAGACTGTTTCCACGCAGGCAAAATTAACAACAGTAATATCCTAACAAGTGTGTACAGCATTTTTCCTTTTATACAAAGCTACTCATTTATTTTATTGATAATCCTTTCGGATCTCGCAGGTTAAGCCTGCCCCATATGAACTAAACGCTATCCTCCGACATCCTTTTTCTAATCCTTCAACAAACCTAACAAAATAATGAATAAAAATTACCTTGTCGAGTGCGAGGTACTCGCAACTCTAAAATCTTCCCTCGTCGCACTTTTTTGGGGTATCCACAATGGGGTTGCGTATATACAGAGGCTGTCCAAAAGTAACACGGACTTTAGTCTTTGATTTATTAATCACTTGATAATCAAATATATGTAAACTGAACTTTGTGCTACATTCAGCCTTCTTGGACAGCCCCTACATATTGGTAGCATTGAAATGGTATTAGAAGCTATCTCAAAACTCAATTTTGCGTATATATGTTATAGAAGTGAGCTTTATTTGATTATCTATGGATTTAACAGATATGCAGTGGGAGCGCGTGTCGGTTGTCTTTGAGCAACCTTATGCGGGTACTGGTCGTCCACGCAGAGATGCCAGAGAAGTACTCTGGCGGGATTCTTTGGGTGCTGCGAACAGGTGCAGCATGGAAAGATTTGCCGGACAGATATCCGCCCTATCAAACCTGCCATCGCCGCTATCAGCAATGGGTAAGAGAAGGGGCGATGGATATGGTGCTTCACAGCCTGGCTCAGGATCTATTAGATCGTGGACAAATAGATGTAAGGGAATGTTTCATCGATGGTTCT
>NZ_JBRCHD010000057.1:0-6592 GCF_053489755.1 Rhodoflexus sp. | reverse complement strand
GGCGACGACTACACCAAGTTCTACATCGGCTGGCTGCAACTGTACAGCTTCGCGGAAACCGACTTCGACGACGTTGCCAAATTTACCAAAGTAGGCCTGAGCATCAACGTACAGGAATTGTTCAAAGAAAACCTGCTGCTCAAAAACGGCAACAAACAGGTGTTGGCCGGTTTTGCCGAAAGGATAGCCGCCAATAAAAATCTGGGCACGCACGCCACCGAGTCGCACCTGATAGACCGCGCCCACCGCGCCATGTACCTCTACAAAGGCAGCGACCGCAACGATTTGCTGGCGTACATTTACAAGGTAGCCATCAAGCCCGACAGCCCGTTTTGGCGCGTACTTACCGCTCTGAAAGAACTACTCCCCGCGGGCAGCGACGACTACAAACAGGTGCAAGGCCTGCTCGACAACCGCGACAACCTCATCCGCAGCAGTCAGCAAACAGCAGCGCTGGCGGCAAAACAAGCCAATTTGTTTGGTAATTAATTCGTAACATACGCTTCAGCGTGTGAAAACCTGAAACCTGATGAAAAAGCACACACAACAGGGAATTGATAGCAACACCATTGCTGCGCTCCACCAAATGAACCCCTAGTGGAAAGGCAATGCCATGGAGCTGCAGTTTTTGGTTGATCACAATACGGTCATTTGCGTTGTTACGGGCAGTTCGGCATTGCGCATCGAGTTGAGCAGAGACAGCCTTGCGGGCAGAATCAATACTATTGAAGCAGGCACTTTGTCCATCACCGAAATCGGCAAAATCAGAGGGCTTCCCACTCCCGAACCATTTTTACCAGATAATGGTGTGTCTAAACTCAAGCAACAGGCAACCTGGCAAGCCTTAGCCGATTATGCTGCCCAACATCAGGTCTTTATTGACGAAGCCTTTGCAGCCTTTTCGGAGCGAGGCGCTTATCCTGTTGCACACCTTAGTACCAATGCCCCTTGGGAAATGGTAGCAGATCAACTCAACGAAACGGTAATCAAAAGAGTCATTCAGCACGATTTGCGGCTGGGCGAAAAAGGGCGCAAGAGAGACCCGCAGCTATTAGAGGAACTGTTTCGGCTTTGTTGTCGCTATGCAGGCCAAACTCCGGGTATTGGTAAACTTACCCGCGAAATTCAAACCGCATTGCAGGCCAACATCGGCACGCAACGCGTAAGAACTTACCTGAAGTTTTTAAGCGATACGCTGCTGATTCGTCTGGTACAACCGTTGGAAATCAGGTTAAAAAAGAAAAAGAGCGATCCGAAAATATGTCTGGCAGACCATAGCCTACGCGCCAGTTGGCTACAGGAGTATATCCCTATGCAATTCAAGAATGAGGAAAACAATCAGGATGTGGCTACTATGGCAGGCTTTATGGCCGAAAGCATTGTAGGCGCGTTGTTTTCCAGCATCAGTGGACTTGACTTATCCCATCTGCCGGCACAAAACAATGAACCGGAAATCGATTTTATTATCACCATCGGCGATCAAAGAATTCCTATAGAAGTAAAGTATCGGAATACGATCAAGGCAGAGCATTACAAAGGGCTGGAATGGTTCATGTCCAGTCCTGTGAATCGGGCACCCTTTGGCATTCTTATCACAAAGAATGACACCATGAGCACACATGAAAACGTAATTACCATCCCATTGAAAAATTTATTAATATTACGGTAATCAAAAAAATGCTGGTCGAAAATCAAAAATCCCATGACTATCCAAACCTTCCAGGACGATAATTTACGCAAAGCCTTCGGGACTTTTATAGAAGCCTTCCGCTACTATGTCATGCTTACCTTGCGCAAAGCCTATGGCGAAATATGGTTAGACAGGTACGGCGATGTTTTGACAGCCCAGCAAAAAGAATATTGGCAACAAAGTCTGGAAAGCGGTTCAGATCCAATGGCGCTGATAGATTATTCGCATTTGAAAAATTTCGCACTCAAATACAAAGATTTGCTGCGCGATGATTTCGGCAAAGAGGTTAACAATGTTGCCACTTACTTAGACAGTATTTACCGTGTGCGCAATAAATCAGCGCACTATCAAAAAATTACTGACGATGATTTTGCCGATGCGTTTGTCAATATGAAAAAGATTGCACGCGCTATTGGTATGACCGAATTAGAGCAAGAACTGATTGCCTTGCAAAGCGCCAAAAACGAGCAGGAATCCCAACCGCAGCCGAAATCGGTGGCAGCTCCTGCCGGCTCATCGGGTTTAGTGCCTTGGTTTAGAGTCGTTACTCCACATACAGACATCAAAGAAGGGCGTTTAGACGAATCGGTATTTGCCGCCAATCTGGCAGAAGTAGCCTTTGGCAGTGGTCGGGAAATTTACAGCAATTCCTCCATCTTCTTCTCCAAAACCTATCTGACGGCAGGTTTGCGCAACGTAGCCAAAACCGTATTGAAGGGTTTGAATGGTAGCGAAGATGCCGAAAACCGCGTCATATCGCTACAGACAGGCTTTGGCGGCGGCAAAACGCATACGCTTATTTCGCTGTACCACTTAGCGCAATGGGGTTCAAATGCCATTGAGTCGCGTTTTACCAAAGAACTGTTTGCCTATACGGGCAACCCTGCGTTTGAGAAAGCCAATGTTGCAGTATTTACCAACACAACCAACGATCCTACACAGGGGCGCTACGCCGAAGAGGGTGTACACATCCAAACCATTTGGGGCGAATTGGCCTACCAGTTGGGCGGCAAAGCAGCCTATGAATTGGTTAGAAAAAACGATGAAGCGCGGATTGCTCCGGCAGGTATTTTCAAAAAAGTATTAGAGCAATGCAAACCCGCACTCATCCTGATAGACGAGTTAGCCGATTACTGCGTAAAAGCCTCAGGGCACAACGTAGGCAGCAGCAATCTTTCCGATCAGACCATCAGCTTCATACAGGAACTCACCGAAGCAGTAGCGGCAGCCAACCACTGCGTAGCAGTAATTACCTTACCGGCCAGCGTACAGGAAGTCGGCAATACAGAAAAGGCACACGCAATACTCGCATCCCTGCAAAAGCGGGTAGGCCGCGTCAGCGCCGACACCAAGCCCGTAGCTGATGAAGAAATTTACGAAGTAATTCGCAGGCGTTTGTTCGAGCAGGTAGGCGATGCGTCAGTCATTGAAAGCATTGCCTCTCAATACATGCTGCTTTATCAATCACATAGTGCAGAATTACCATCTGCGGCCAGTCGTTCGGAGTACAAGCAGCGGATCATAAAGTCCTACCCATTCCATCCCGAGCTGATTGATACATTTCGGGTAAGGTGGGGCAGCCACCACGATTTTCAACGCACCAGAGGCGTACTTCGCCTGCTGGCAGCTATCGTCAGCGACCTATGGAAGCGACAGCAAAGCCTGTCTGGGGCTAATGCGCTGATTCATACAGGCGTAGTCAATTTTGCCAATTTAGATGCGCTTTCGGGGCAGTTGAAAAGACTGTACGGCCACGGCTACGATGCCGTGATTTCGGCAGATGTGGCAGGTTCGTCGTCCAATGCTTTTAAAATAGACAGCGCTAAAAACGAGTACGGTCAGTGGAACCTCACCCAGTCCATTGCATCTGTTATCTTGATGAACTCTTTTGGCAGCGAAGGAGCTAACAAGGGCGTTTCCGTACAGGAAATAAAACTACACTTGCTGAGTCCGGAAGGCTTTAATCACAACAGTATCAATGGGGCGCTGGATGAACTGGAAAGCAACGCCTACTATCTGTATTACAGCCAATCGTCTTCCGCAGCGGGCAAAAGGTACTGGTTTTATACCAAGCCAAATATCAATATTCTCATCAATCAGGCAAAAGGCGATATACAAGCCGAAGATATTACGGCTGAGGTATTGAAACGATTACAGCAAAAAATCAAAAATGTCAGCAAGTTCAAGGTGCTGATAGACCCTTCAGGCGATATTCCTGAGCAACAACAAACCACTTTACTGCTGTTGAATCCTAATTATACGGCTAAGTCAGGCGAGGTAAGCGGCAGTACGCTTTCCCTGATTGAGCGGATAGCCACCAAAAAAGGTAACAGCGAGCGCATCTACAGGAATAATATACTGTTCATGGTTTGTTCCGAGTTGGGTATAAATAAGTTGGAATCTACTATCAGAGAATACCTGGCTTGTCGCAAGATATACGACGAATACAACAACCAGTTGGAATCGGAGCAAAAACAGGATTTAAAAAAACGCATTGAAGATGCTGCCAAAGGTTCAGATAGCGCACTTTCAACAGCCTATTCAATTATAGTGAAGTATTCGGTGAAAAATGGAGCGCAGGTATTACAATTGAAAGAGTTTAAAGATTCACTGGATGCCCAAATCAATAGCAACGTTTTCGAAGCGTTAAAAGCAGAAGAGTGGCTGCTGGAATCCATTGGCTTGGGTACGCTGCGCAGTCATCAGTTATTACCGACCATCGAGCAGCCTGTCAAAGTAAAGGATGTTTATGAAGCCTTCCTGAGGTTTGACGATAAGCCCATGATTACAGGCAAGGCAGCTGTCATCGGGAGTTTGTTGAAATACTGCAACAATGGCGAGTATTGCATTGCCGCAGGCGATGGGAAGACCTTCACAAGGTATTTTCTGAAAGAGAATGTGCCATTCTTTGATATTGACGACACCTACTGGCTGGTAGAAAAGTCGCTGAAACCAAGCGCTGAAACCGCATCCGATTCTCCTGCTGTATCTGCCGGTCAGACATCCGCGCAGCAGCCAAGTATTGTCAGCGAACCTCAACCCGGCACACTGCCAAAGCAACCCGATAGTAAAACAGAAGTAAAACACTACAAGTCTATCACTGTATCCGGTAAAGTTCCGATGGAGCAATACACACAGCTATTTAATAGTTTCATTATGCCATTGGCAAATAACCAGATTGAGATAGAAATCAGAATCAAGGGCAAATCAACACAAGCCAAACCGCTGACCGAGTCAAGTCAGGAATACAAGATTGTCAAAGAATCTGCCCGACAACTGGGGCTTAACTTTGATGTGGAGGTGTAGTGAATGCCATGACAGTTTAAATCGGGTTTGATGGCAGTTAAAAACAGCTTTGGAATGCCCTGCAAGCGGGTTTTTAGGCTATTTTGCCCCCAAGCTCCGACCGTAGAACCAAGTTCCTTTCTTCGGAAGAGGGCGGGTGCAATCCATCTCTGGTTGAAGGGAGCACTCCGACATCATTTAGACAATTTTGCAGGATTTACAAAAATTGTCGCAATCCATCTCTGGTTGAAGGGAGCGCTCCGACACTTGATCCAGAAAACAATCGGTGGAGCCATGTAATGTCGCAATCCATCTCTGGTTGAAGGGAGCGCTCCGACAGACAAACAAAGAGCTAGAGAACTTATAGCCCAAGAAGTAAATAAAATCACCAACGGTAAAGGATTTAACGGAATAGTTCAGAATCGAAATAAATATTTAGCTCACTTGCAAACATTCATAAAGAATGTTTTACCTGGGCTGTTAAAAAATCAGAATGTTGCGATGAATTAAACTATCCCAACATAAAAAAAAATAAAGCGAGACGTAAGCTCGCTTTATTTTTTTATCACTTATTTTTTATCAACTGCTAATAATAAAATGTAGTATTTGTTTCCCCCGTACACACAAACCGCTGCATAGAATTGTTTCCCTTCATTGATTGGTTTTACCTTTTCAAACCAATTACCTTGCTTATAAATATTTATAAATTGTTGATACCAGTCGTTTGCTACACACTCAATTTCCATTGATAATATTTTACCAGTACTAAATTTTATATGTTCTTTAATTTTACCATCAGCTATCATTAACATTGCAACGTAGTCACCCGGGTGCAGGTTTATATCAACTATATTTAGGTTAGTTATTCCATATAAGGAATATAAATTGTCAGCAACTATCTTCTTTTGTTCTGGGGTTAAAGGGGTATCGTCAATCTCTGTTTTCGCTTCCCAATACGCATCTATATCTGCCAAAACCTGCTCTGTTGTTGGCGGGGAGGTATATTTACTATTTTGAGCAAATCCACCAAAACTCAAAAGGAGCAACAAACTACTTAATAAGAATCTCATAATAATCATCAGTTTTAATTACACGACAAGAATCACCAGACAAAAATTGTTCCGTTTCTTCAAACGATTCTAAAATTATCACTTTTGAGTCGTGTCGCAATCCATCTCTGGTTGAAGGGAGCGCTCCGACTTTTTCCGAAAAACAGCCAGATAACTCGGAAATTTTGTCGCAATCCATCTCTGGTTGAAGGGAGCGCTCCGACAAACGACGTAAGGCAGTTTTGGCGGTGCGTATATGGTCGCAATCCATCTCTGGTTGAAGGGAGCGCTCCGACTGGGATTTTCGCAGCATTGGGGATGTATCAAAGAGTCGCAATCCATCTCTGGTTGAAGGGAGCGCTCCGACCTCTTTACTTCGTCGTCATCTATTAAATAGGGCGTGTCGCAATCCATCTCTGGTTGAAGGGAGCGCTCCGACAGGATTGGGAGATAGCAATGCAGGGCGCAGAGACACGTCGCAATCCATCTCTGGTTGAAGGGAGCGCTCCGACCATTCAAAGATTCAGCATCGAGAGCAAGAAGAAGCGAGTCGCAATCCATCTCTGGT